>CAYJCQ010000010.1:2420-11562 GCA_964368725.1 uncultured Candidatus Saccharibacteria bacterium | reverse complement strand
AAAACAACCACGAGCGCGAAGTATAAAACGCTGTAGATGACCTGGTTGTTTAGAAATCTGGTCACAAAATCAAATACTTGCTTGGAAAAATCGGGAGAAACTACGGCGATTATCTGCGCCAAGAACTGGGGAAAAAGCAGAATGGAAATGGCGAAAATTATGGGGATCACGCCCGCCTGATTCACCTTAAGCGGCAAATAGCTTGAAGCGCCGCCGTAAACCTTGTTGCCGCGTATGCGCCTTGAATAAGCTATTGGCACCTTGCGCTCTCCCTGGCTCACAAATACGACTCCGGCAATAATTAAAACCGCGAGTATCGCGAAAGCTACGTAAGTCGGCACAAGAGAAGGATCAAAGGTTAAAAACGCCTGGCGGATGGCGTTCGGAATGCCCGCGACAATGCCGGCGAAAATAAGGAGCGAAACGCCGTTACCGATATTGTATTCCCCGATCAGCTCGCCTATCCACATAAGGGCGACTGAACCGGCACTCACAACCAAAACATTCATTAAAAGAGAAGCAAGCGGCAAAACCGGCACCACCCCTTGGGACTCAAGAAGGCGCAGAAATCCGTACGCCTGGAGAGCGGCCAGAGGGACGGTTAGCCAGCGCGAATAACGGTTGAATTTCGCCCGCCCGACCGGGCCTTCTTCGTAATACATCTCTTTGATCCTCGGAAAAATCATGGTCAGAAGCTGCATGATAATGGTGGCGGTGATATACGGCCCAACGCCAAGCATCATGATTGAAAGATTGTCCAATCCGCCGCCCGAAAAAATATTCAAAAATCCAAAAAGCTGGTTGCTGGCGAAAAACGCCCGCAAACGCTCCACGTCAATGCCCGGGATCGGAATCGCGGCAAGCAGGCGGAAAACCACAAGCCATAAAGCAACCATTAAGATCTTCTCACGGAGATCTTTGACTCGGAATATTTGGAAAATCTTTTCCATAATTTCAGCTACAAAATGCGGCCGCCGGCGGATTCTATCTTTGCTTTGGCTTGAGTAGAAACCGCCACGTCTTTAAACGTAAGAGGACGGTTGATTTCTCCGTTGCTTAAGATTTTAACAGATCCGCGCAAATTCGGAATTAAACCGGCCTCTTTTAGAGTTTTCGGCGTTACGGCATCGGAAGAAATTTTTTTAAGATCGCCCAGATTAACTATATAGGGCTTTAGACCGGCTCTATTTTTCACGCCCCGAAGTTTCGGCAAGCGCTGAATGTAATCGCGTTCAGCCGGCCTTATGCGCCTGCCCGAGCGGGATTTCTGGCCTTTAGTGCCGTGACCGGAAGTCGTGCCGCGCTTTCCGCCGCGACCTACGCGCGGTTTTCTGTACTTGCGGTATGTTAGCTTAAGTTCGTGTAATTGCATTTTAACTTTGAATCATAAACCTTGTATTATGAAACGGGGAAAACTTTTATTCCATAATTCATAATTCACTTTACTGCTTTCAATTTTTTAAGCGCCTCTATTGTCGCCAAGGCATTGGTCAGCTTATTCGGAGTTCTCCCAAGACATTTGGCGGTAATATCATGTATACCGGCAAGAGAAAGCACCACGCGCACGGCGCCTCCGGCGACAAGCCCGTGACCCTCTTTTGCCGGCTTAAGCCGTACTCGCGCCGCGCTGAATTTGGCCTCAACTTCATGAGGAATCGTCCTGCCTTTCAAGGGAATGGTAATAAGATTCTTCTTTGCCGCCGATCTCCCTTTTTGCACGGCCTGCTGGACATCAAGCCCTTTTTCTATGCCGGCTCCGACCCGGCCGCGGCCGTCGCCGATGACCACGGTCGCCCGGAATCTGAAACGCTTGCCGCCGGCGGTAACGCGCGTGACCCTGCGCAGATCCAAAACTTTTTCCTTAAATTCGTCCTTTTTAATTTGTCTTTGAAAATCCCTGGGCATAAACCTATTATTTAATTTCTATTATCTATTCTCTTTATTCATATCTTCAAGCCGGCCTTTCTTGCTCCATCGGCGACCGCCTTCACGCGCCCGTGATATTTATACGCGCCCCGGTCAAAAATCGCTTCTGTGATGCCAAGTTTCGCCGCCCGCTCCGCTATAGCCCTGCCGGCTTCATCGGCTTGCGCCACGGGAACCGCCGTTTTTTTCGCTCCTCCGCGTCCTCCTGAAGAGGCAAGCGTCCGATGATTCTCGTCGTCAATAAGCTGGACATAGACGGACTTATTGCTGCGGAAAACAGATAGCCGCGGTTTTGCCGCCGTGCCGAAAATACCGGCTCTGGTTCTCCGGCTTCTCCGCGCTCGCCTTTCGATTATAATTTTTCTTCGTTCCATATATTTATTCGTAAATTCCTGTCTGCCGGCAGACGGGCGTAACTGATTTGTTATTCGCAGATGATTAAGCCGCTCCTGTTCCCGTTCCCGCGACTTTCTTGCCGGCTTTGCGCCTGATTACTTCGCCGGCGTAATGTATCCCCTTGCCTTTGTACGGCTCCGGTTTTTTAATTTTACGGATAAGCGCTGCCGTTTGACCGACAAGATATTTGTCAATTCCAGTTACGACGATAACATTTTTTTCAACCGATATGGAAACGCCTTCGGACGGCTCGAATTTTACTTGATGCGTAAAGCCGACATTCAAAACAAGGATTTTGCCCTCCATTGAAGCGCGGAAGCCAATGCCTTCAATCTCAAGCCGCTTTATAAATCCAACGCTTACCCCGATTAAGGCGTTCTTTAAAAGCGCGACCATGGTGCCCAAATTCGCCCTCGCTTGAACGCCTCCGCTCTTGGACAAAACAGATATTTCTTTTTCAGCAATTTTAACGTCCGTAAAATTCAAAACCCGAACAATAAGCGCGCCTTTGGGCCCTTTTATATCCAATGTTCCTTCTTTGGACGAAACCGCGACTCCGCCCGGAATCTGAATTGGTTTTCTCGCAATTTTACTCATGCTCGCTTTAATCTATCAACTAATAACGGATTTTTCCTGATTTGTTAATAAATTCGTTCATTCGTAATTGATTAATTATTCGCTGATAATCACCATATTTCAAATAATGCCTCTCCGCCTAATTTCTGTTTTTTGGCTTCGGTTGACGCCATCATCCCTTTCGGAGTGGATATCACAAGCATGCCGTAGCCCTGCTTCACCGGCCTCAAATCCCGCCAGCCGAAATAACGGCGCCTTGACGGCTTGCTTAAAAAGCGGATCCCAGTAATTGCTCCCCCCCCATCCGTATATTTGAGCTTGATTTCGATTATCCTCTTAGGAAGACGCCCTTTCTTTTGGGCGTCGCCAATATAGCCGCGGGCAGCAAGAAGTTCAGCAATGGCCATATCCATGCTTGAATAAGGCGCCTTTACGCTTTCCAATCGCGCCAACTGGGCATTTTTTATTCTGGTTAATAGATCTGTATACATGTTCGCTTTGTTCTATCAACGAATATCGAATCTATTGCGAATCTGCGAATCCGTTATTCGTAAATTCGCACTTGATTCGCGCTTCATTGATTTTTACCATGATGCTTTTTTAACTCCGGGTATTTCTCCTTTGGACGCCATTTCCCTAAAACAGATTCGGCACAACCCGAAATCCCTAATAAAGCCGCGTTTCCTGCCGCAGCGGAAACACCGCCTGACCGTCCTGGTCTTAAATTTCGGCTTTTTCAACGCCCTAGCTATGACTGATTTTTTTGCCATAATTCTCTGATCGCTAATCGCAAAAAGCAAATCGCTGCGCTATGCGATAAGCGCCTCGCGCTCTGTAAAATTATTTTTTAAATTTTTTAAATGGTACCCCCATATTTTTATATATCTCTGCCGCTTCTTCCCGTTTTTTGACCGATTTCGGCACCACCGTCACCTGAACTCCAAAATTCACCCTCTGAACGTCAGGATTAATCTCGGGAAAAATGGCGCTGTCTTTTATGCCGATGTTAAGATTGCCTCCATCATCCAAGCTCTCTCTTTTTATACCGGCAAAATCCCTTATTCTCGGCAGAATAACTGTATTCAATTTATGGAAAAAAGCAAACATGCGCCCGCCTCGGAGCGTTACCGCAAGTCCCACTACCGCCCCTTCCCTGATTTTGAATCCGGAGATGGATTTGCGCGCGCGGCGCACTGACGGTTTCTGGCCGGTTATGGCCGCGATGTCCTTGATCATTTCCGGAAGAATCTTATCTTCAAAATTTGTGGTGGACGCGGCTATTTTTCCGATGCCGGTGCTTACCACTATTTTTTCCAATTTGTTTTTCGCGTCAATATTGTTATTCATTGATTTGCTCGCCATGAACTATAAATTTATGCTCACAGAGCGGATCCGCACCTCGCGCATAACCGCGTTCTGCCGCCTCCGGACGCTTTGTATCTAACTCTGGAACCGCGGCCGCATGACGAACAATACGGGGCTACGACTGAAAGACGAATCGGTTTCGGCAGCGTAACCACCTCGCCTTTCTCGCCCTGGCGCTTCGGACGCACGTGCTTCTTCCAAAGATTTATTCCTTCAACTATGGCGGTACCGCTTTTAAGATCAACCTTAATAACCTTGCCGGTCTTGCCGCGATCCCTGCCTATGCGTATATAAACTGTGTCGTTTTTCTTTATGCGCATGATTTATGAGAGAATAGAAATTCGGAAATTATATCCTATTTTCTAATCTCCATTATCTATTCTCTTTTGCTCATACTATTTCTTCCGCCAATGCGAATACCGCCTCAAATTTCTTTTCTTTAACTTCTCTAGGCAAAGGCCCGAAGACACGCGTGCCTCGCGGTTCTCCCTTTTCGTCGATCAACACGGCCGCGTTATCGGAAAAACGGATCTGCGTGCCGTCGGAACGGCGCAACGGCTCTCTGGTGCGCACGATAACCGCCTTCACGATATCCTTCTTTTTTACTTGTTTTCTCGGCTCCGCAACCTGCACCGACGCGACTATCACGTCTCCGACGTAAGCGTATCGTTTTCTACTGCCGCCTAAGACGCGGAAACACCGGATGGTTTTCGCCCCGGAATTGTCGGCAACTATTAAAATGGAACGCTCTTGAATCATATTTTACGAGAATATAGAAGTTAGAATCTAGAATCCAGAATCCAGAATAAAATATTTTCTACTTTCTAGATTCTACTTTCTCGACGACTCGCCATCTTTTCTCTTTGCTCATCGGCCTTGTCTCCTGAATCACGACTTTGTCGCCCGGCTTGAATTCGCCCTTCTCGTCATGGACTTTAAATCTGCTTGTCGTCTTAAAATACTTTAAATATCTCGGATGCTTTCTTAATCGCTCCACCGAGACGACGACTGTCTTATTCATTTTTGCCGACACGACAACGCCCTGAAGTTTTCTCATGTTATAAATTTTCTATTGAATTATTCAATCTGGTCAGAATTCTCGCGATATTTCTTTTAACCAAATTTATTTCGCGTACATTCTTCACCTTTCCGGCCGCGAGATCGGCCTTAAGCGACCAGATTTTGTCTCTGTAACCGGCAAGTTCTTTCCGGAGTTCGGCCGGCTGTTTCTGCTTTATTTGACCAATAATCTCTTTGCGCTTCATATTGTTTAATTTTTGCTCACTATTTTTGTCCTCACCGGCAGTTTGTGGCCGGCGAGCCGGAGCGCCTCTTCAGCGACTTCTTGTTCCAAGCCGTCCACCTCAAAAAGGATTCTACCTGGCTTTACGGGAAAAACATAATGATCAACCGCGCCTTTGCCGCCGCCCATGGTTATTTCAGGCGGACGCTTGGTGATCGGCTTATCGGGGAAAACGCGGATCCACATTTTACCCTCGCGCTTCACGTGATTGGTGATAGCGCGCCGCGCGGCCTCAATCTGGCGCGAAGTAAGCCAGGCCGAAGTTTCAGCTTTGAGACCAAAATCGCCGAAAGCAAGATACGTACCGCGCGTCTCAGTCATTCTGTATCTTGAACGCCCTTTCTGCCACTTCCTATGTTTTACTTTTTTAGGAATTAACATAAATGTATTAACTGCTTTCTGTCCCGACACACTTTATTATATTTATGAATAATGAAGTCGGGATCCCGACCGCGCGTCGGGACCATTTTCTGTGTTTTACTTTTTTTGAAATCAACATAGTCAATCTATCAACGAATAACGAATCTTTTACGAATTAACGAATGGATTCGACAAGCTCACCATCCTGAATGTATTGAAGGATTCGTAAATTCCTGCCTGCCGGCAGACAGGTCTACGAATCGCGAATACGTAATTATTAGTAATTTGTAGATTAGCATTTATTAGCATGCGTATCAGCATCATGATTTCTCAAACACTTCTCCTTTATATATCCATACCTTAACGCCGACGGTACCGTAGTTGTTAAACGCGGTTGCCTCTCCGTAATCAACATTGGCGCGAAGCGTCTGAAGGGGCAATTTTCCCCGCGCAAGCGTCTCGCGGCGGGAAATTTCCGCTCCGTCCAGCCGGCCGGAGAGTTTAATTTTGGCGCCCTGAACATCGCGATTCTGCATTATCAGATCAAGATACTTCTTCATCGTGCGCCTCGTGGGCAGTCGTTTCTCCAGATCCCAGGCGATGGACTGGGCCATATACACAGACGACGCCTCGGAACGTTTAAGGTCGTCTACCGTAAGCCCGATTGAGACGGAACTTTTTGTGCCGCGGGATTTCAAAAGCTTCTTCAGGCGCGATTCAATAAATTTAGTCAGCTCTTCAATCCCTTTGCCTCCTCGGCCTATGACGAGGCCGGGCCGCGCTACTTTAAGATAAATCTTAAAGGCGTTATCCGCGGTGCGTTCAATATCAATGCGAATAATGCCAGCCGGAGAAATCTTCTCCCGAATGCATTTTCTGATTATTTCGTCCTCTTCAAGTTTTTCCTTATATCCTCCTTTCGGCCACCAGCGGCTTTTCCAGTTTTCTATGATCCCGAGCCGGAGTGAATATGGATTGATTTTCTGTCCCATGATCGCGTTTCATCAACTAATCGCGAATTTCTTACGAATCTACGAATTATCAACGGTTATTCGAAAATTCGCAAGAGATTCGATTTTCGCTGATGATTAAACTGCTTTTCTTCTGAAAAATCTCTTGAAGAGCCCGACCTTCTCTCTTGGTTTTCCTTCCTTACGCGCCTCCTGCTGTTTTGACTTCACAGTTTTTTTCTCTTCTTTTTTCTTCTCTTTCTTGGGAGGCGGCACTATCGTAAATCGGGGCGCTCGCGCCGCTGGCTTTTCTTCAAGCACAAGAGTAACGTGGCTCATTTTTTTATGGATCGGTGTGGCTCTACCCATAGCTCTCGGTAAAAACCTCTTTATCATCGGGCCCTGATCAACGCGGATTGAGGCAATGACGAAATTGTTGGAGTCGCTGTTTTTCTTCTGTTTCAAAGACGCTTCGGCGGAACGCAAAAGCTTTAAAAGCGGCTTTGCCGCGCGCTGGGGACGAAGCAAAAGCTGGGCTTCCGCTTCAACTACGGGCAGGCCTTTCAGGGCGTCGGCGATCAGGCGCACCTTGCGCGGCGCTATGTGAAGATAATTCAATTTTACCGTCTGCGTCGTCATAAATGCGTTTATTTTTTTACCTCCTCCGCCTTGGCCGTCTGCGCCTTCGCGGCTTCAGCCTGTTTCTGACCTGCTTCAAGCTCCCTTTGCATTTTTCCTCCATGCTTCACAAATTTGCGCGTCAGAGAAAACTCTCCAAGCCGGTGGCCGATCATTTCTTCCCTAACCGTCACATCAATGAAATTTTTGCCGTTGTGCACCGCGAAAGTAAAGCCGACCATTTCCGGCGCAATCTCCGAACCCCGAGCCCAAGTTTTAATAGACCCTTCTCCAGGTTTCATCTTTGAAATCTTCTTTAGAAGCTTCGGGTCAACGTATGGGCCTTTTTTGGAACTCCTGCTCATATATGAATCATGAAGTATGAATCATGAATCATGACGCGAATTAACGTCCTTAATTCATAATTCTTAATTCTTACTTCATCGTATCTTTGGCCGCCTCTGCATAATAAATTGGTTGGACCATTTTTTCCTGTTTCTTGTTTTTCTGCCTCCGGTAACTTTGCCCCAGCGTGTTTTAGGCTTACGCGTGCCTCTCGGTTGCCTGCCTTCGCCGCCACCGTATGGATGATCAACTGGATTCATAGCAGTACCACGAACCGTTGGGCGGATACCAAGCCAGCGCGAACGCCCGGCTTTCCCTATATTCACTAAGTTCCAATCCGGGTTGGAAACCTGCCCAACCGTAGCCAAGCTATCCGAAAAAACTTTGCGCGTCTCCTTGGAAGAAAGGCGCAAAACTGAATGCTTGCCTTCGTGCGATAAAACCTCGGCATAGGAACCGGCCGAACGCGCGAGTTTTCCTCCTCCGCCCGGCTTCATTTCCACGTTGCACACCTGATAGCCGACCGGTATGTTTTTGAGCGGCAACCTGTTGCCGATCTTAAGCGGCGCTTTTTCTCCAGACATTATCTCGTCTCCGACTTTGAGATCTTTAGACGCGAGAATATAACGGCGCTCGCCGTCGGCATACACCACAAGAGCTATGAAAGCCGTGCGGTACGGATCATACTCCAAGGTTTCCACCCTTCCTGATATCCCGAATTTATCCTGCTTAAAATCAACTATCCGGTAAAGCTTCTTCGCTCCGCCACCCTGGTGCCGCGTGGTAATCACGCCGCGCGAATTCCTTCCCGAGTGAGCTACAAGCCGTTTGGTAAGCGGCTTCCATGGCTCTCGCGCGGTCAAAATATCACGATACGGTATCGTGGTCATCTGTCTGCGTGATGGAGTTGTGGGTTTATAAGATTTCATGGTTCTATCCCTAATTTCTATTCTTTATTCTCTAACCTCTATGACGTTGGCAGTATATCCAATTTTTGTCCTTCTTTAAGCGTGACGATCGCTTTTTTATACCCGGATTTAACCCCTATAGACCTGCCCAATCGGCGTCTCTTTGATTTAATATTGATGACGCGCACTTGTATGGAATCAACTTTATAAATATCTTTAAGCGCCTTTTTAATTTCCGGTTTTGCCGCTTCTTTGTCAACTAAAAAAACGTATTTCCTTTCGCCGCTCATGCGCGCCGCTTTTTCGCTGATAATCGGTTTTTTGACTAAAAATTTATTGACCATGTTTCTATATCTTTTACCGCGCAAGAGCTGCCTTCTCAACGATTATATTTT
>CAYJCQ010000010.1:0-2410 GCA_964368725.1 uncultured Candidatus Saccharibacteria bacterium | reverse complement strand
TCCGGAAAAACGCAAGCTCTTAACCGAAGGAATATTCGCGGAAGCGCGGAAAACCGGCTTCTCACCGGTTACAATAAGAGCTGAAATTTTTTTGCCTTTCTTCGGCTGCTTTAAGAAAGATTTAAGTGCTTTGTCTAAAAGGTTCGTCTTCGGCTGCGCGAGCCCGAATGAATCAACTACCTTAAGCGCGCCTGACGCGAGCTTTTTAGAAAGAGCGCTCCACAAAGCCGCCTGCTTCATCTTCTTGTTGATATTTTTCGCGTAAATTTTATCTTTAAGCGGGCCGTGGGTAACGCCGCCGCCCTTCCATAAAGGCGATCTGATTGAGCCGTGCCTGGCCCGGCCGGTGCCTTTCTGCTTCCACGGTTTCCTGCCGCCTCCGGCAACCTCGCCCCTGCTTTTAGCATGAGCCAACGGCTGTCTGCGGTTTGCTGTCTGCGCCTGAAGCGCCTGATAAACCAAATCTGGATTCCACGGACGCGAAAAAATCTTGTCGTCCAAGTCAATGTCGCCAACCGTTTCGCCTTTTATATTGTAGACGGCAACTTTCATAATTTATATATTTCCACTTTTCCTCCTTCGTTCCCGGGCACCGCGCCGTTAAGGAATATGATTTTTTTCTCGCTGTCTACTCCGGCAATACGGAGGTTCTTCACTGAAACGCGGACGCCGCCCATCCTGCCGGCCATCTTGCGGCCCGGCAAAGTTCTTTGCGGAGCGGTACTGCCGATGGAACCGGGAGCGCGATGCCTATTTTTTTGTCCGTGCGTCTTCGGCCCGCCGGAAAAGCCGTGCCGTTTCACGACTCCCTGGAATCCCTTGCCTTTTGATATCGCGGAAACTTTTACCAAATCCCCGGTTTTGAATGCCGAAGAATCGGTTTCGGAATCCAAAATAACCGGCGTCACACCGAACATATTATCGCCGTCAAATTTTGCCTCCATTTTATTTTTTCTGCCTTCTATCTTCATAGCGAAAAATAAAAGAGTATGAAAATGACCGCTAATCGCGGTCATTTTTCACGCCCTGACTAGCATTGCTTATCTTACACCATCCGAAAGACGATGTCTACCCCCGGCTCGTAACTCATTTCAAAAAATCTACCCCATCTTTATTTCCACATCAACTCCGGCGGGAAGATTCAAACGCGAAAGGGATTCTATGAGCGACTGGTTCGGGCTTACTATGTCAATAAGCCGCTTGTGAACCCGCAGTTCAAACTGCTCACGAGAGTCCTTATGCACGAAAGTTGAACGATTTACCGTATACCGCCTGATCTCCGTCGGAAGCGGAATCGGGCCGACAACAACGGCCTCGTGGCGCTTTGCCGTATCTATAATCTGCCGGCAAGAATTGTCAATAAGCTTATGGTCATAAGCCTTGATCCTGAGCCGGAGTTTTTCTTTTTCAACGTCCTTTTTAACCATAAATTCCAAGCACCAAGCACCAAATTCCAGAATAAATCCTCAAAGTTTAGAAATTCGGTTATTGAAATTTGGATTTTTTTTGTGATTTGGGATTTGTAATTTGGAATTTGCCAAGATTACTGCGGTTATGCAGTAATCTTGGTGACTACTCCCGCGCCCACCGTTTTGCCTCCTTCGCGGATGGCAAACCTCTGCTTTTCTTCAAGAGCGACCGGCGCGATGAGCTTCACATGGATATTTACGGTGTCTCCAGGCATGACCATCTCCATTTTTTCCGGCAGAATGACCTCTCCTGTTACGTCAGTCGTCCTGATATAGAACTGCGGTTTGTAGCCCTTAAAGAACGGCGTGTGCCGTCCGCCTTCCTCTTTTGAAAGCACGTAGACCTCGGCGTCGTATTCGGTATGCGGATTTACGCTGCCGGGTTTGGCGATAACCTGTCCGCGCTCCACATCTTCTTTTTTCAAACCCCTAAGTAGAATGCCGACATTGTCCCCTGCCCTGCCTTCATCAAGAAGCTTGTTGAACATTTCAATGCCGGTAACCACGGTTTTCTGGGTGGGCTTGAGTCCGATTACTTCAACCTCTTCGTTGACCTTGACTACGCCGCGCTCAGCACGGCCCGTAACCACGGTTCCGCGGCCTTCAATGGAAAAGATATCTTCAATAGGCATAAGGAACGGCTTTGAAACGTCGCGGACCGGCTCTGGAATAAATTCATCAAGCGCCTTTACAAGTTCAAGAATCGGCTTAGCCGCCTCGTCGTCAATAGATTTCGCTTCAAGCGCCTTTAGGGCCGAACCGCGGATAATCGGCGTGGTGTCGCCCGGAAATTCATATTTTTTCAAAAGCTCCCTGACTTCGGACTCCACAAGATCGACAAGCTCTTTATCGTCTACCTGGTCAACTTTGTTCAAAAATACGATGATGGCCGGTACGCCGACCTGACGAGCAAGCAGAATATGCTCTCTGGTCTGGGGCAT
>CAYJCQ010000009.1:0-12399 GCA_964368725.1 uncultured Candidatus Saccharibacteria bacterium | reverse complement strand
GGATTGATGTCGCCTCCAACAGGCATCAGTCCGCAAACCCGCGTAGGCCTCATTAGATGCGTCACCGTGCTCCAGACCGTAAAATGGACGTGACTGCCGGTTGCCCAGCCGGTTTTGCCCATATAGCCGATGAGTCCGCCGCGAGCAACTTTCTGGCCGGGAACGACCGCGATTCCCGAAAGATGGGCGTATAAAGTTGTTAAGCCGTTATCGTGACGGACAACGATAAATTTACCGTAAGCCGCCCTGCGGCAAAATTTATCCTGATCGCCGGTGGCGGTAACCTCTCCCGCTTCGGCCGCGTAAATCTCGGTGCCGATGGGCGCGGCGATATCCACTCCGTTATGATGTTTGCCCCGGTAATTGTAGCGCGCGAAAGTCGTCGCGCCGTACCCCTGGCTCATCACCCCGCCTTTGGCCGGCCAGGCGAGAACTCCGGGCCGCGGTATGGGCAATAAATTTACGTCTATCTTCTTGCGCAATTCGCGTTCTATTTCTTCTATTTCCTTGGCGATTTCATCCTGCTGTTTTTCAAGGGTTTTGAGCTGCTCCTGATAGAGTTTTTCCTGGTTTTTGGTAACGCGTAAAAGTTCATTTCGGTCTTTCTTTTCGCCCTCGGTTATCTGTTTTTTACCCCGAAGTTTTAAATTTTCGTTTTTCACGGCGTCTTTGTGATCTGAGGTTTTTCCAAGCGAATTTTCAAGATCCGCTTTTATATCCTCAAGAGATGAAATCTCCCGTTCAAGCCCGCTTGAAATATTTTCAATTGATTGGGCTTCAAAAAGGCCGTCAGCCAAGCTCTTGCTATTCAAGAACGCCAAAAGGACGCTCTCGCGGTCTTTGGAGTTCAATTCCCGCAAAAAGTTTGTGATTGCCGTTTTTTTGGTTTCTATCGTCTTTATCTTAGCGGATATGTCGTATTCAAGCGTGCCGATTTCCAGATTCAGTTTTTCAATCTGGATCTCGCTTGATTTGATGGAGAGATTGAGCTGGCTGATGCGGTAGTCGGCGCGCTTGATTTCCTGCTTAAGGGTTTTGCCTTTCTGTTCGGTTTCCACTATTTGTTTTTGGGTTGATTGGATCTGGCTGTTAATTTCGTTCAGTTCTTTAGATTTTTCTTCAATGGATTTAAGCAGATCCTCGTGGTTGGAAGCGGAAACAGGCAGACGGGAAAATAGAAAATAGAGAACAGAGAATAGGATAAAGAATACGGAAATTTTTTTCTTTCGTGACTCCATGTATCGGTTTTTACTTGTTTAGTTTTTTGATGGCGATCTTGACGCGGCGCAACGTTTCTTCCTTGCCTAAGACATCCATTATTTCAAGCGGGCCGGGCGAGGCGTCTCTGCCGGAGAGCGCCACCCGGAGCGGCCAAAATATCTCTCCCCTGCCGCGCGCTTCGGCGAGCGGATTTATAAAATCCTGGAGTCCGCTTGCCGTGAATTTTTTCTCGGGAACGCGAGCGAGCGCCTCCATAATTTCAGAGAGAGCCGTCCGAGCCGTCTTCTCGTCAGTAGTTTTCCATTTAAGAAGCGAGGGAGAATAATTGGGCAGATTAAAGAAGAAATCAGCAAGCGGCAGAAAATCGGAAAGTTTCCGCAGGCGCTCTTTAACCGTATTCACTGCTTTGACGAACTGCCTTTCGTCTAACGAATCAGGCATTTCGCTTGTTTCTTTGATGAGACGGCTTAAATCCAGGGCATCAAACTCGCGTAGATAATGGGCGTTTAGCCAGTCAAGTTTTTCAGTATTGAAAATCGCTCCCGCTTTTTGAACGCGGCTAAGCTCAAAAAGCTCCGTCAACTCCTTTAAGGAAAAAATTTCCCGCTCGACGCGTTTGTTTTGCGCGGTGTTTTGTTCCGGCGCGGGCTTGCCCAGCACCGTGCTTTTATCGGGTGCTGGGTGCCAGCCCAAAAGAGCCATGAAATTGATGAGCGACGCTGGCAGATAGCCCTGCTGCCGGTATTCCGAGATCGCTGTTGCGGCAAAGCGCTTGGACATTTTGCTTCTGTCCGGATTTAATATGAGCGGCAGATGAGCGTAGTGAATGGACGGAAATCCCAAGGCGCGGGCAATCACGATTTGCTTCGGGGTGTTCGCCAGATGATCTTCGGCCCGGATCACGTGCGAAACCTCCATTTCGGCGTCGTCAACGGTCGCCGCGAAATTATACAGGGGCGCACGCAAATTTTTCGCGATCACCATATCGCCCATCTCCGATCCTTTAAACGCCACCTTGCCGCGGATAAGATCGTTGAATTCAATTTCTTCCTCCGGTATTTTGAATCTAATAACCGCCTCCATACCCTGATTTAGACGTTCCAGAACATTTTTATCGGATAATGAACGGCACTTGCCGCCGTAGCGCGGCGGCAAGCCCTCCGTTATCCGGCTTTGCCTTTCGCCGTCAAGTTCTTCTTTGGTGCAGAAGCAGTAATAAGCGAATTTCTCCGTGAGGAGTTTGCGCAAGTATTTCTCATAAATTTTCTCGCGCTCGCTCTGGCGGTAAAATTCGTCCCACTCTAGCCCCAGCCATTGGAGTTCCCTTTTGATATCGTCCTCGTATTCTTTTTTTGATCGTTCGGTGTCGGTATCTTCAATGCGCAGAATAAAAACCCCGCCGTGTTTTTTGGCGAAAAGCCAGTTAAAAAGAGCGGTTCTGGCGGTGCCAAAATGCAGATAACCGGTCGGTGAAGGCGCTATGCGTACCCGTATCGCCTCTTTTTTCATGTCCTAATTTTACATGAAATTGAGGCCTTACGCCATATTTAACAGGGCGTAATGCCGCGTCCGCGCGTTATTTAAGAATAACGCCAAGGATGTCCTCCGCGATCGTTCGGGCGGCGCCTGGATGGTAAAAATGCTTTGCCGAAGCGGACATGCGCTCCATTTCGGCTTTATTGCCGAGTAGGCGCTCAAGTTCTCCGATAACCACGTTCGGCAATAAATTTTCCTCTTCAATTACAATGGCGGCGCCGCTCCGCTCGTATTCGTAAGCATTGGCTGTTTGATGGTCGTTAGCGGCGTCTTTTAAAGGCACCAGAATAGAAGGAAGGCCCATTGCGGCCGTTTCAAAGATTAATCCGGCTCCGGCTCGGCCGATCACCACGTCCGCGGCTCCGTAGGCCTTGGCTATATCCCCGCCTATGTATGGGAGCGGAACGTAGCGTTTCTTCAGTTTTTCGTCGAATTTCTCCATTAAAAAAGCGCACACTTTCTGGTATTCCATGAAATTTTTCGGTCCAACCTGATGGACGATCTGGAATTTTTGCAGCAGGCGATCCAAATATTGAAGCACGAAATCGTTGATTCTTTCCGCGCCTTGGGAGCCGCCTAAAATAAGCACCATCGGTTCTTCCGGGTTGAAGCCGAAGTCCGCCTTGAGCATCGGATCGCGCCGTGCAAGTTCTATTTCCTGCCGCACCGGATTACCCACCGTTTTTATCCGCGCTTTTGTTTTGAAATACGGCTCCGCGCTTTTGAGCGCCAGCTCCACGACTCGCGCCGCTTTGGCGGAAATTTTATTCGTAAGTCCCGGTATGGCGTCCGATTCATGGACGATGAGAGGTATTTCATAGAAGCGAGCTACTTTGACCACCGCGAGCGCTCCGGGCCCGCCTTTGGAAAAAATCACATCAGGCATGAACCAGTATATTTTCCAAAGTCCCTGAAATATGCCGAGGATGAATTTGAATCCGTCTAGAATATTCAAAAGCGAAGAATAGCGCCGGAGCTTGCTTGAAGCTATTGGAGTGATTCCAATGCCGTAGGAAACCACATATTCTTTCAGCGCGCCCGGATCGCCGAAATAACGCATGTCCGGATCAAGTCCGCGCTCAACAATGATTCTTTTGAGTTCCTGCGCTACCGCGACCAAAGGATAGATATGCCCTCCGGTACCGCCTCCGGTAAGCAAGATTCTGATTTTTTTCCGTCTCATAATGTCTTACGCCTTTATAGCTTTAAGCTTTAAATCCTAAAATGTCACGCGTATTTAGACATATTACCAATTATTCCGATTATCGTTAAGTAAGCGATAAGCGAGGTTCCTCCGTAACTTATGAAAGGCAGGGGCATTCCGGTGAGCGGGATAAGGCCGGAGATCGCGCCGATATGTATAAAACTTTGTATCGCGATTAGCGCTCCGAATCCGAACAGCGCGAGCGCCGCGAATTTGTCGCGGTGCCGCCGCGCCAGAAGAAAAATAAAAATGACCAAAACCCCGAAAGTTCCTATCAAAACCGCGGAACCGACAAAACCGAATTCCTCCGCGATAACCGCGAAAATAGAGTCGCCGACGGGCTCGGGCAGGTACCGGAGTTTGGTTGTTGAGGCGCCGTAGCCGGCTCCGAAAAGGCCGCCGGAGCCGATCGCTATCTGCGATTGTTTCAGGTGGTAGCCGGTTGTTTCCAAATTGGCTTCCGGGCGGATGAAATTAACCAAGCGGTTCAATTTATATTTGTAATCGGAAAAATAAATTGCGCCGACTATAAGAAGGGTTCCTAAAAACGCGACTTGGATGATATGCGAAAATTTGGCGCCGCTCGCGAAATACATGACAAGAGATGCCGAAATGAAAATGAAAGCGGTGCTTGTCGCCGGTTCAAGCAAAAGAAGGCCGGCTACCAATCCTATAATTAATAGAAGCGGCAGGAAACCGCGCAAAAAGCTGTTTTGGCGTTCTGTCCGGTGGGCAAGCCAGCTAGCGAGATAAAGAATAAACGCAATTTTGGCGATTTCCGAGGGCTGAAACGCGATCGGCCCGATATCAATCCAGCGCGTCGCGCCCTGCGCGGTAACGCCCAGCGGCGTAAATACGAGAATCAGAAGAATGACGGTCGTGAAAAAGAGCCAAACGGCGATTTTCTCGTAAATCCTGTAATAAATCAGATAGCCGGCAAAAAATCCGATCAAACCCATTCCGAGGCCGTAGATCAGCTGATGCTTGAGGTAATGGTATGGATCGCCGAATTTCTCCTTGCCTAAATTAGATGAGGCGCTCGCGAGCATCAGGAGCCCGAATATGATCAAAACCGCGGTTAAAATAAGAATCAGGTAATTGGGGCTGCTTATACGCCGGGCAAATCTTCTGCGCATAAAATTATCTCTTTTCGTCTAAGAAACCGTTTTTCTAATGATCGTTCCGGAGAGAGATTGGTTTGAGACGCCTTCCGAAACCGTGAGAGCGCCGTTTACGAAAACATGGCTTGGAATTCCGCTTTTTACTAGCGTGAGATCGGCTATGTTGCCTTCGCGTATCACTCCCCTGCCCTCAAGTCCGAAGATGGAAGCCGGGGTGGAAGTTATTTTTTGAATCGCGGTTTCCAGCGTCATTAAGCGGCTGCCCAAGACGATTTCAAGAAATCTTGGAAAGGTGTTCCAGAGCCGTTCGTGCCGCAGATGGGCAGAGCCGGGAGGAAAGCTTACTCCGTTTGAAGCAATGAGCGCCGCCGGACTCCGCAGGGATTCTATTGCTAGATCCATATTTATATTACGGTAGAAAACAGTCGCTCGCAGGCGCGTCGCGTCCATGAGTTTGAGCAGGGCGCGGTTCAGATCAAGGTTCTGATTTTCCGCGAAAGCGCCGAGTGTTTTTCCTACTAAAAAGTCCGCCTCCGGCGCCTGTGCGACTACGATTGAATCGGATGAGAGCGGCGGCAATTCCTTCAAAATGCGTTCGGAGATATTGGTGTTCTTTATTGATTCGCACATAGTTTCAAGATTGCCGCGTTTCAGCCATTCCGGAAGCAGGGTGTAGATCGGCAGGAAACTCGTGTCAAAAGGATAAGAATCAAAATATATTTTAATTCCGCGTTTTCTGGCGCCCTCTATCTTTTCAATCGCCTCTCCGAATTGATTTTCAAAGCCGCGTATCGGGCGCAGATGGCTTATGATCGTCGTTATGCCGGTCTCTTTGGCGAGAGCGAGCGTCTCGTTGATTGATTCAAGAAGGCCGTTTGTTTCGTTCCGCAAGTGCGTGGCGTAGACACCCCCGTTTTTTTTAGAAACGCCGACAAGCCGTTTGATCTCCGAGTATGGGGCGAGGCGCGCGTGCGCGTAAGCAAGTCCGGTTGATATGCCGAACACTCCATCCTTGATGGCGTCTTCAATAATGCGCGTGAAGACCGCGAGTTCGCCTTCGGTCAAATCACGCATCTCCTCTCCTATGAGCGCGCGGCGCACGGTTGAGTGCCCTGCCAGGGTTAGAAAATTGACGCCTAAGCGCCTGCTTTGGAGGGCGGCGAGAAATTCCTTCACCGTGTGCCAATCAACATTTATTTGATTGGGGTCTGTCCATTTGCGTATGGATTCAAGCGAGCCGTAGAGAAGCGGCGCCAAGGACGAGCCGCAGTGGCCGCCCACGATCGTGGTTGCGCCCTGGAGGAGAAAATCCTCCTGTTCCGGGTTGGTGAAAAGGGTCAGGTAGTGATCCGAATCGGTGTTCACGTCAATGAACCCGGGCGTTATATAGCCGCCCGAACCGTCAATCGTAAGATCGGCGCTCATTTTAGGAAAGCGCCCGATAGCGGAAATCCGGTCGCGCCTCAAAAGCACGTCTGCTTTGTACGGCGCTTTGCCGGTGCCGTCGACAACCAGGACGTCCCGGATAAGAATCATAACATTAAGTATACCAAAAACCCGCTTGCGATTGTTAGAGATACCGATTCAGGAAGAAAATCACTATTCCCAAAACCGAAAATGCCGCCGATATAATCCAAAAACGCATGGTAACTTTGGTTTCCGGCCAGCCCAGGGCTTCAAAGTGGTGATGGATCGGCGCGGATAGGAAGACCTTTTTGCCGCGCAATTTTTTGGATAAAACCTGGATAATAACCGAGGCGGATTCAAGAACTAGAATAGGCGCGAAAAAGGGCAAAAGCAGGGTGGTATTGGTGAGCATCGCGATTATTCCCATGGTAATGCCCAGGGACATTGAGCCGGTGTCGCCCATAAAAAAACGCGCCGGGTAAATATTAAACCAAAGGAACGCCAGAAGCGCTCCGATTACTACTCCGCCGAAGGCCGCCAGGTGATAGCGCCCCAGAACAAAAGCAACTACAGTTAAAGCCATGAACGCGAAAAGCAGCACTCCTCCGGCCAAGCCGTCTAAGCCGTCGGTTTCGTTCGCGGAAAAAGCGGACGCGACTATGACGAAAATAAAAGTCGGAATATAAAACCAGCCGATGGAAATTTGGCCGACCAGAGGCACCACCAGTACGTCCCATTCAAGCCGGTAGTAAAACCAGAGCGCTCCTACGGTCGCCAGAAAAAAGTACATGATGAGTTTTTGGCTCATGCGCAGTCCCCCGCCAGCCGGCCCGATTTTTAACACCCCGAAGATATCATCCAGCAAGCCGAGAAGGCCGGCGATAATCATCGCGGTCAAAGGCAGATATGTCTGGGCGCGGTCAACAAAGTTAAGATAGGTAAAGAAGCCGTCAAAAGCCTTGCTTAAAAAAAGAATCGCGAATGCCGCGACAGCAACCGTTCCCCAGACCAAAAGCCCTCCCATTGTAGGCGTGCCCGCCTTTTTTTCGTGAAGCTTGCTGTAGATCGGGGTTTCCTTGCCGCTCCTGATTTGTTTGGCGGCTCTGACGCGTTCCAAAAATTTAGTCAAAAGCGGCGTTGCCGCGAAAGCGACGATGAAAGCCGTAATGGCGAGGGAAAGAATTCTAACTGCCTGAAGAATCACCATTGATGATAATAAGTTTAGAAATTTTTCTTTACCCAGCCAAAGAGTTTCTCCGTTTCCCCGAAGCGGTCTTTTGAGCCGAAAATAACGATAAGTATTTTTTTGCCGTTGTGGCGGAAAATGGAAAGCAGATTGCCGTTTGATTCCTCGGTGTATCCGGTTTTGCCGCCGATGAAGTCGCGTTCTCCCGCGAAGCGGTTGGTGCTTACGATAAGACGTTTGATGCCGGATTTTATTTCCGTAATTTCGGCGGTCGGCCGGGCGCTGATTTCAAGAATATTCGGATCCTTTTCCGCGATGTAGCGCGCGAGTTTTTCCAAGTCATCGGTTTTGGACTGATTCAGGACCGAAAGCCCGGTCGGATCAGCGAAAGTAGTTGCCGACATCTTCAAGTCAAATGCCTTTACGCGCATTTTGTCTATGAATTCATCGTAGTTTACGGCTCCGGCGAGAGCCATGGCGGCATCGTTTGAAGACGCCATTATCATGGTTTTGACCAGATCCTCGGCGGAGAAAACTTCTCCGACGGCGAAACCGCCGGCCCGGCCCTCTGACGCTATGGCGCGTTCGGTCATGACCACCCGCGTATTCGGCGACAGGGTTTCCGAAACTACAACCGCGGTCATCAGCTTGGTTATGGAGGCAATGGGCCAGCGTTTGTCCGAACCGCGGTCTAGTAAATTAAGCGATGAGTTGATGTCGTATATAGAAACCGCGGCAGCCCCGATTAGCGGCGGCGGGTTTATGCTTATGGCGCCGACTTTCTCCGGTTCGGCAAATCCTATAAAACGTCCCACTTCCGCGAGCGGCGGTTCAAAGGCAGGAAAAGCCGCTCGTTGCGGAATTAGCTCCGGAGATTTGGCGGGTTTAGGATCGGCCGTTAAGCTTGTAGCCGCGACCGTGTCCTCGGGCGAAATGCCCGCCGCTTCGTCGCCTTCCTTACCCAATAAAACCAGCGTAAGTACCACGAACATGAATAGCGCACTATGAACTCTGATGGACATACAGTAAATATACCAGAAATTCTAAAAAAGAAACTCAAAATTATTCCGATTGGACTTTTTCCAGCGTTTGATCGGCGGCATTTTTCGGCTCGGGCTCGCTGTATGATTTCATGAATTGGCGGACCAAATTGGAAAATTTTTCGTGATCACGCAATTCCTCGGCGCCGGATATTCCAAGATGGCGCAAGAATTCAAAACTCGCGCGATAAAGGTAAGCATTGCCGTGCTTCGGATCAGGCGATCGCTCCACCAAGCCGCGCATGAGAAGCGTTCGGAGTATGAACGATGAGTTTACGCCGCGGATATAATCAATCATGTTTCTGGGAACCGGGCCGGCATAGGCGATTACCGCCAGGGTTTCCAGCGCCGCCGGAGTAAGATTCTCATGGAGTTCTTCTTTAAGCACGGATTCAAAAAGACCGCCGTGCTCCGGCTTGGTAACCAGTTCGGCCCGGTTGTCGTGCAAAATAAGCGCCAATCCCCTGTTTTCTTTTGCGCACGCGTCTTTAAGTTCCATGAGCGCGTCTTTTACCGAATCCTCCTTTTCTCCGGTCGCCTTGGCAATGCGCTTTATTTCCATCGGCTCTCCGTAAATGAAAAGCAGGGCCTCAATGGCGCCTAATAAATTTTTGGGGAGGTATTTAACCATAGATCCGCATTATTTAGAAAATATTCAAATTATTTGCGATTACTCCTGATTATTATATCACCAAACTGACTCTGCTGTTCAAGATGGATCATGCGCTCGCGGAAAAGATGAAGCACCGCGAGAAACATGACGACTACTTCCGAACGAGAGCGGCGCTCGGAAAGGCGCTTAAAGCTGTGTTCGGCTGCCTCTTTGACTCTTACAAGCAGTTCCTGAATTTTTTCCTGAAGATTTATAACCGCCGCTTTGATGCTGCTTTCTTTCGGCACGAATTCCGCGATCGCGGAGCAGAGCGCGGCCATTGAATCAGCGAGTCCGGCTGCATCGGAATTTTTGGCCGGATAAAAGAATGAGCGTTCGCCCATGGACTTTAAAAAAGGCCTGGCGCAAGAGATAAGGCGTTTGTCCCAGAGCTCAGCGATATTTTTGCTTGCCGACCCGTGTTCGCCGCGGGCCGCGAACTCGCGATAGAGCATGAGCCGCGACTCAAGGTCGCCGATTTCCTCCTCTTCCTCCTCGGTAAGCGCGAGATCCGGCAAAAGAGATTTTGACTTTATTAGTACGAGGCGCGCCGCCACGACCAGAAAATCCGCGAGGACGGCGGTGGACGCGCCGCTTTGAAGAGTTTCAATGTACTTCAGAAAATCCTGCGTTACCGCTGCCAAGCTTAAACGGTTAATCTCCAGCTTCTGCTCTTCTATGAGTGCGAGGAGTTTGTCTAAAGGCCCGGAAAATTGTTCAAGCTTGACTTCAAACATAGTGTTGCATCAACTAATAATGAATCAGTTTTGAATTTGCGAATCGTTAGGTATTTACAAATTCGTAAAGAGTCCGTTATTCGCCGACTAATGCTTCACGCGTGTAAATATTGGCGGGATTCCAGAGCATGAAGCCGTTCAAGAATTCCGGCGTTCCGCTCGCCGCGTCGTATGCCGCCTGAATCTGCCGCCTTACCATTTCCGCGTTATAGTCAGCGCCCAGGTCAAAATCCTGAAGCCAGGGCCTTAACTTTGAATGAATCATGGGGTTTGAATTATGAATTATGGAATCAGCCAAGGTCGTAGACGCATTTTGTCCCATAATTCTTGTTTCATAATTCTTGATTCTAGCAATGGCCGATTCCAGTGAATATTTTACCACTTCATACGGATGCTCGGCCGGCTTTTGATAATTCTGAAAGCCGCTAAAGTAGTGGGAAGGATAAACCATCGGCGCTATGTAATCAAAATAAGGAATGGCGTCTTCAAGATGCTGGCCTATGCCCATATCGTGCTGGTCAACCGTGACCAGCCCGAAAAGATCGGCGGAGAGGCGCGCTTCCGGCATTTGTCCGCGCAGATATGAAAAAAAATCTTTCAACACCTCATTTTTCGCGGTTTTGCCGTCCCAAAAAGGATATTTGATATCCGTGAGATTGCCGTCGGAAGCAAACCGGATGTAGTCAAAATTTATCTCGTCAAATCCGCGCTCAAGAGCTTCTTTGGCAATCGCGGCGTTGTATTCCCATGATTCTTTTGCGGCCGGATCAATCCATGAGAGTTTCTTGCGGTCCTTCCAGGTTTCTCCGGTTGAAGAACTCATCATGGCGAGATCGGCCCTGGCGAGCGCGAGCCGCGGATCCTGGAAAACCGAAAGCCGGGCGATCGCGTATATGCCTTCATCGTGAAGCTGTTTTAAAGTTTGATTGATCTTCGGAACGCGCGCTTCAACGGCGTCATACCTCCTGGGTTCTTCAAGTTTCGTGTCATAGAGCACATAACCGGAAAAATCCTTGATGTCTATGACAATCGCGTTAAGCTCGGTTTCTTTTATTAATTTAATGAAGTTTGAAAGACGGTTCTGGTTCCCTGCCGACCATCCGGTTGAGTAAATCGCCTTTATCTCGGCGGGCGGATCGGCAAGCGGCGGCTGAGGGTCAATATCGGCGTTTTTTGGCTCCGGCGCCGCGTTTCTTGCTTCCGCCAGCCGGCCATTCCGCGCCTCGGGGGGCGAGAATTCCAGATTGGAAAAATCAAATGTCTTCGGAGATTTAAAAATTCCGGCGGCGAATATAAAGATGATTCCTAAAAAGGCGGAAACCGCAAAGCCGATGACGAATATTCGGCGTGCTTTCGTGCGCATGAATATGAGTGTAGCTGAAAATCCAGTAAATTTAAATAAGACGCGCTTTATGGACATCTTTTTATGTCCATGGCAGAATACACAAAGCAGTAATTACCAAGAAGGAGGCGTTCCTTTGCTAGCGTTCATTTACAAAACAGCTGAAGTCGTACGTGCGCGGATTGAGGCCTTTGACGGCTTCCGCGATCGTTCGTTCCGACGGCTTCTCGCGCGCGTGCCGTCGTGGTTTACGGCCGATCACATTACGGCTCTCCGCATTTTCTGTGTCGTGCCGATCATTTACGCCTTGCTCCAGAGCTGGTGGACGGCCGCGTTCTTCTTCCTTGTTTTTGCGGCCATACTTGACGCCTTGGACGGCCCGCGAGCGAGAATGCTGGGACGCGTGACAGAAACCGGTAAATTCCTTGATCCTTTCGCCGACAAGCTTATTGTATTCGTCACGCTTACGATTATATTTCTCCGCGGCGGCGACACGGTACCGCCGGCTCTTTTCTGGACGGTAATCGGCGCGGATATGGTGCTTATTTTGTTAAGCTTTGTCGGTAAATCCGCGAGACGGTACGAACTTGGTTCCAATATCTGGGGAAGAACCAAATTCGTTCTCCAGTCGGTAGCTTTGTCAGCTATTCTGATTGGACTTAACGGATTCGGCTGCTCGGTGCTTTGGATCGCGGCTGGATTCGCGGTATTGAGCATTATCGGCCACGCGCGCGCGAAAAACATCGCGTCATAGCCCCGTCATGCGTTCGGCGGGGCTTTTTCTGTTATAATAAGCAACATGGCTTTAGCGATTTACCGGAAGTATCGGCCTAAGGTTTTCGCCGATCTCCTGGGACAGACGCATGTCGTTTTGGTGCTTCAGAACGCGGCGCGGCGAGAGCGCATCGCGCACGCCTATCTGTTCTCGGGACCGCGTGGCGTGGGCAAGACTA
>CAYJCQ010000008.1:9080-12515 GCA_964368725.1 uncultured Candidatus Saccharibacteria bacterium | reverse complement strand
GAAAATCGTGTACTCCTCCGCCCACCTGACGTGCGCCTCGGGCCAGAGGCCGTGGATTTGATTCGTCGCGAACTGAGAAGCCGACTGCGGCACGGCGAGATAAAAAAGAATGTCCTCTCCTATGTTGTGTACGGCGACTTCAAGGGCCAATGGCGTTTTAAGATTAGAGAGCGAACTCAAAAGCTGGGACATCTTGCCGATTTCCTTCAAAATCTCATCATTATTCTTTTCTGCCGCTTTCTTGGGAACTTCAATCGCGAGCGGCCGGAGCTCAAAAAGTTTTGAGATGCGCCTGCGCCTCTGTATAGGCAAAACGATAAAAATAAAACCGCCCGCTAGCGCGAATAGCACGATGCCGACCAAAATAGTGGCAAACGACATGTCTTTTAAAATTATTTCAAAATACCTCTTTTTTTGAATTCCTCGTAAAGCTTTTCGGTGATGGCGTCGTGAAAAATATCCATCGTCAGCGGATCCGCCTTGCGCGCCTCTCTTACCGCCGCCGTAATGCCCTTGTCCCAGGCGAGTTTTAAAAGAACTTCCGCTTTAAGTTTGGTGCCGTCTGGCGCATCCGATGCGTAACCGGGCAAAGGTCCGGCTGAAAGCGCGGGTGCTGATGAAGGTCTCTGGAGTATAGTTTCGGAGGTTTTCCCCGATTTCGGCATTGAACCGTAAATTCTTTCGCCCATCCGTTCACGAATTGTATCTTTGACCGTTTCGGGGCGCGTTCCGCGTTCTATATTCGCGCCCAATTCCCGAATTTCCCGTTCAAGCTCCGCGTGCAATGGCTCATTTTCCATATAGAATAAATTATATCACAAAAATAAACATCCTTAAAAAGTAAGCGGGCCGCGAGGTGGTATTCCTCGCGGCCCTTGGGGGGACTGCCCGGCTTACGGGCAGAATCGCGGTCTACTTGAGTTCGACAAGGAGCGTCCATTCCTCGCCCCACTTTGACGAGAGCGGCCGGAAATCCTGATGGACTCCACCCGCTTCCTCGGTGAAAACCGGAACCAAAATCTCGGTACCGGTATCCCAGAGGGCGCCGAACGCGGCGAGGGGGAAAAACGGGTCGAGCGAACCCCGATTGTCGCGGATCGCCGCGAGATAGGTCGGAAGGTCGGAGAACCGACAATCTCTCCTGACCTCCCGATAGATCTTTCCGGAATCCTCTCTCCCGAGCGGCCGCACGCAGCTTACCCGCCGCGTAACCGTCCTCAGGATCGGAGTCGCCGGAAAATGCTCTTCGGAGAGCCGTGGATCCGCCACGCGGAGCCGCGCCTTCCGAATCATCCTCCGGAGTGACTGACTGTAGTCCACTTCCACCGTCAAAATCATCCCAGTTGCCCGTCGAACCACGAGAGGAGTTACCATTGTGTTTCTCCTGCTAGGCGCTTATCGCTAAGCGCAAAGCGTATGTAGCCACTCCCCTCCTTCTTAATGCTGCTTTATATAGTATAGCAAAATAAAGCCCTTTTGTCAATACTTAACTTTTGTGGCCTAGTACGCCGCGCGAGCATGGCCCGCCGATTAACTAGCGCAGCGCCGGCGGTCGCGCGCCGAGGACAAGCGAGCTAATCGCAGGGTGAGCGAAGCGGGTTGAGGGAAAAGAAGATTTTCGCTTAAAGAGTGGCGAGTTCAACGAAAAGATAATCTGCGCAATCTATTCAAGCTTGAGCGACAGCACCTTTGAAGTCCCGTCATCCCCCATCGTGATGCCGTACAAAATATCAGCCGCCTCCATGGTGGCGCGGTTGTGAGTCACAATCACGAACTGGATTTTCTTGGAAAATTCTTTGACAAGATCCGCGAATCTTATCGTGTTTGCCTCGTCCAATGCCGCGTCAACCTCGTCCAATACCAGAAACGGCGGCGGGCTTACGGAAATCAGCGCAAAAAGCACGGCTACGGATACAAGCGTCTTCTCGCCGCCTGAGAGCATATCTAATCCGGTAATGCGTTTTCTAGGGATTGAAATCTCTATATCCAACCCGCCGAGTTCGGCTTTCTCCTCCTGCGCCATCTCATTCTCTTTTACGCCTTCGCCGTTTTCCCCCATTCTCTCTTCTCTGTTTTCTATTTTCCTGAGTTTTAGCCGCGCGCTCCCGCCTCCGAACATCATTTTGAAAAACTTCTGGAAACCGTCGTTGATATCCTTAAGGGCGCGCAAAAAGCCGTCGTGAATTTTTCCGTCCAATTCATGAACCAGCCGGGTTAAATCCTTGAACGCCTTATCCAAATCGCCGAGTTCGCGCGATAAGAATTCATAGCGCGCCTCCGATTCCTCCGCCTCTTTCATGACCGCCGGATCAATGTCGCCGATGGTGGAGAGTTCGCCCCGCAGCCGTAGCATGCGCCGCTCAATCAGAGCCAAGTCCTCCCCTTCCGCCGAAACCGGCTTAAAATCCGAGATCTTTTTGCCGATCTGCGCCGCCTGGCGGCCGAGTTCTTCGCCGCGCATCACGACGCGCTCGCGCTCAATCAAAAACTCGTTTTTCCGCGATTCCGCCTTTTCAAGATCGTTCCTTTTCGCCTGAACGGCTTCATATGCCTTTTTGAAAGCGGTTTTAAAATGCTTGAGTTCCGCCGTTTCCTCGTTGCCCGCTCTCTTCAATTCTTCCAGATGGGCTTGAATTTTTTGAAGTTCGTCCGAAATTTTTTCGCGAACCGATGAAATATCTTCCTCCGCCGGTCTGACTTTCGGCCCTTCCCGCTCTTCCGCTTCCAATAAATGGCTTATCTTTTCCGATAAAACGCGCAGTAATTTCTTTATGGTCGGCAAATCGCTTATCGTAAGCGCGTCTTCAAGCGTTTCTCGCGTCTCCTCTAAAATGCGTACGAGTTCCTCGGCGTTAATGTCGCTCTCCGGCGAAGATACCGAAAGCTCCATTTTTGCCTCCAGACGGCCTAGTTCGCGAGTTAACCGAGCGTGTTCCTCGTAGAGCTTTTCTTTCTCGCGTTCAATGGATTCAAATCCCTTCTCCTGCTCCGGCTCCATCTTGCCGATACGCTCCAGTTCGCGTTCCAGCCCGGCCAGTTCGCGCCTTAAGACGGCGATTTTCGCGTCCAACTTTTCAAGCTCCGGATTGACGCGCTTCTCCTCGCTTGATATCTCATGGAGCTTGGCGCCGAAATACCGCCCTTCAAGATCTTCAAGTTCTTTAACCAGTTCATCGTGCTTTGCCCATTTGGCCGTCTGCCTGCGCAGAATCTTCAGATGCGGCAGAAGCTCGTCTACAAGCGCCCGCGCCTTCTCCATGTTGAATTTGGTGGAATCCAGCTTCAGTTCCGCTTCATGTTTTTTAAGCTGATACTGGCGCAAGCCCAAAATTTCCTCAAGCATCTCGCGGCGCTCCATTGGGTTCGCGCGCACGAAAAGATCAGCGTCGCCCTGGTTGATAATGGTAAATCCCTTGGTGCCGCGCCGCGCCTGGG
>CAYJCQ010000008.1:2624-9070 GCA_964368725.1 uncultured Candidatus Saccharibacteria bacterium | reverse complement strand
GCGACTGGGCAAAAAAATCAATCACGTCTTTCAGTCGCACCTCGGCGTCGTTTAAAAAATACTGCGAGGTGCCGTCACGCTCCACGCGCCTCCGTACCGATACCTCGCTGTAATCCACCGGAAAAAATCGGCTTGAATTGTCAAAAACAAGCGCCGCTTGAGCCAGTCCGACTCTCGGCCTGGTTGGATTGCCCGCGAAAATCAAATCCTCGGCTTTAAGGCCGCGCATATTTTTCGCCTCACGTTCTCCCAAAAGCCAGCGCACCGCGTCTATGATGTTTGATTTTCCGGAACCGTTCGGGCCCACGACGGCCGCGATCCCGGCGGGAAAATCCAAAACGGTTTTTTGGGCAAAGGATTTAAAACCGACGAGTTCTAGGCGTTTTAAATGCATAAATTTTGAATTTCTAAATTCTAATCTCTAATTTCTAAACAAGCTCAAAGCTCAAAATCTAAAACACTTTTAAAATTTGATATTAAAAATTGTTTAGACCTGCCTGCCGACAGGCAGGGATTAGGGTTTCGAGATTAGAAATTATTCAAGCTGTTCCAAAGCAGCTTTAGCCGCTTCCACTTCCCCGTCCTGCTTTGACATTCCTTCGCCTCGCGCGATCAATTTCTCTCCGAAATAAACGCCTATCTCAAAAATTTTCGCGTGATCGGGGCCTGTTTCCGAAAGCACTTTATAGGTCGGCGTAACTTTCATCTGTTCCTGAATTTTCTCCTGAAGCAAACTTTTTGCGTCTTTATATAATCCTTTGCGCATTACTTCTTCCAAATGCGCCATGACCGCGGTTTTGATAAACTTTTTCGCGGTTTCATACCCGCCGTCCAGGTAAATCGCGCCTATGACCGCTTCCATCGCGTTCGCGAGTATGACTTCCCGGGCGCGCCCGTTATCCCTGGCCTCTCCGCGCGAAAGCAATATATGCTCGTCCAGTTTAATTTCCTTGGCGACTTCGGCCATCATAATGTAGTTTACGAGCGCGGAACGGATAGGCGTAAGCTGTCCTTCGGTATAGTCGGGATAACGGTTATAAAGCTCTTCGGTTGTCACCAGTTCCAAAACAGCGTCGCCTAAAAATTCAAGCCGCTCATTATGGGGCAAACCCCAAGACGGCTCCTCGTTAAGATAGGAACGGTGCGTAAGCGCTTCTTTGAGTAAATTCCTGTTTTTGAATTTGTAGTCAATAAATTCTTCGAGTTTAAATAGATTCATGTCGAGGAACTAGGAATCAGGAATTAGGAATCAGGATGATTTAAAAATCCCTAACCCCTAGTTCCTAGTCCCTAGTGACTAGTTCCTTATTACCTATTTATTTGTTTCTTCCATTTGCTTATAAACCGTCCCTAAAACTCCGTTTATGAACCTGCCGGAATTCGGCCCGCCATAGTTTTTAGCTATTTCAATCGCCTCGTTAATCGCGACTTTTGGCGGCACTTCTTCCCTATTGGCATAAAGCAATTCATAAAGCCCGATGCGCAAGGAGTTCCGGTCAACTATTGAAATCTGCTCAATCGGCCATTCTGGAGCCGCTTTGGTAATAATCTTATCAATCTCCTTTTGGTGTTCAATTACGCCTTTTAATATTTTCCAGGCGAATTCCGGCTCGTCAATGCCCGGCGCGAATTCTTCCAAGTTTCTTTCCAGAATTTTTGAAAGATCGCTCTTGCGGCCGTAAAAATCCCATTCGTAGAGGGATTGCAGGACGACTGATCTGACTAGATGACGCGTCGCCATATCTCAAGGTGCAGATTGAAAGTTTTAGGACTCTTTGCTTGAATAAAAACCGCACTGTCCGCAAGCTCGATGCGACAGGATCGGGCCTTTGCATTTAGAGCACACCAAAATATTGGCCGGCTTTAACGCCAAATGAGACCGCCTGCGGCCTACTTTTGATTTTGAATGATGTTTTACCGGAACGCCACCCATATCCTGAAAATTTCTAATTTCTAAACACTTACTGAGTGCGACATTTACTATGTTATACGAATACTCTGAAAGCGTCAACTCAGGTCTTTTTTTTGCCCGCCATCACGCTTATAATAAAAAGTGTCTAAAAATACCTAGTTTCTATTCCCTGATTCCTAGTTCCTAAATCCATGTCCAAATTCGTCCATCTCCATACACATTCCCATTACTCCCTTTTAGACGGCCTGCCTAAAATTGACGAACTAGTCCACCGAACCAAGGAGCTTGGCATGGACGCCGTGGCCCTGACCGACCATGGCAACCTTTACGGCGCCATTGAATTTTATAAAAAAGCCAAAGCCGCCGGTATTAAACCGATTTTGGGAGTTGAAGCGTACATCGCGCCAAACAACCATCAGGACAAATCCGCTAACGGCGAAGAGAAGTATTATCACCTGACACTGCTCGTTCAAAACAACGATGGTTGGAAAAATTTAATCCGGCTTGTAACGAGATCCCATCTGGACGGCTTCTACTATAGGCCGCGAATGGATAAGGAAATGCTTAGGGAGCACGGCAAAGGACTGATAGCGTTGTCCGGCTGTTTGGGCGGAGAAATATCGCGCCTGCTTGCGGCCAATAATATGCAGGCGGCCGTGCGCGTCGCGCGCGAATATCAGGAAATTTTCGGTCCGGATAATTTTTATATAGAAATCAGCCACCACCCTGGCATTAAGGAAACTGTGCCTGTTCAGGAACGCTTGCGCGCGCTCTCCAAAGAAACCGGCATTCCTTTAGCCGCGACCCAGGACATTCATTATTTGAAAAAAGAAGACGCCGAATATCACGACGTACTCCTCGCGGTGCAAACCGGCAACAAAGTCGGCGACCCCGACCGGTTAACTCTGAAACAGGATGATTTTTCAATGAAATCGCCCGAGGAAATGGAAGAACTTTTCTCCGGCGCCAAAAATCTCTCCGAAGCGATTGAAAACACAGTGAAAATCGGTGAGCGCTGCAATGCCGAAATTGAACTTGGAAAAATCAAACTTCCTAAATTCCCTCTTCCCGAAGGCGAAGCATCCGCGAATAAATATCTGGAAAAAATTCTCCGCGAGCGCATTACTAACCGTTATCCCGTTTCGTCAAAAGAAACTGAAGAACGTCTTACTCTGGAGCTTGGCGTAATAGAACGTATGGGTTTTGCCGATTACTTTCTGATCGTTCAGGACTTCGTAAACTGGGCCAAGGAACGCGGCATCGTCGTGGGCCCAGGCAGAGGTTCGGCGGCCGGAAGCATTGTTTCGTATATTTTAGGCATCACCGATATTGATCCTCTGAAATACGACCTTCTTTTTGAAAGATTCTTGAATCCCGAACGCATACAGATGCCCGATATTGATATTGACATCACTGATGTGCGCCGCGACGAAGTAATCGGATACCTGCGGGAAAAATACGGCGAAGACCGGGTTGCGAATATTATAACTTTCGGAACCATGGCCGCCAGGGCCGCGGTACGCGATGTAGGCCGCGCTCTGGGCGTAAACTACTCGCTCTGCGATCAGACCGCCAAGTTAGTGCCATTCAATATGAATTTGGAGAAATCCCTTGAATCAGTGGCGGAACTGCGCCAGCTTTATGAAAACAACGACAGCGTCAGAAAAATCCTTGACTCTGCCAGACATCTGGAAGGCGTAGCGCGCCATGCCTCTGTGCACGCCTGCGGCATCGTGATAGGAAATGAACCGCTCACCAACTACATTCCCCTTCAGCGCTCTCCACAGGATCCAAACGTCATCATTACCCAGTTTGAAATGCACGCGGTTGAAGACCTCGGGCTCCTTAAAATGGACATCCTGGGACTCCGCAACCTCACCATTATTGAAGAAACCGTCCGGCTGGTAGAAGAACTGCGTACGGAAAAAATTGAGATCTCCCGCCTGCCGCTTGACGACAAAAAGACTTTTTCAATGCTTCAGGCGGGCAACACAGTCGGCGTATTCCAGCTTGAATCATCCGGCATGACGCGATATTTGAAAGAATTGAAGCCGACCGAACTTGAAGACATTATCGCCATGATTTCTCTCTACCGCCCCGGACCAATGGAACTTATCCCGGAATATATCGCGCGTAAACACGGCCGCCGTCCGGTTCAATACCTGCATCCGAAACTGGAACCGGTTTTGAAAAACACCTACGGCATTATGATTTACCAGGAACAGCTTATGAACGCGGCTCGGGTGCTTGCCGGCTTTTCGCTTGCGGAAGCAGACGTGCTGCGCAAGGCGGTCGGCAAAAAAATCCGAAAACTCCTGCAAGAACAAAAAAACAAGCTCATCAGCGGCTGCCTCGAAAATGGAGTGCCGCAGGCAATAGCAGAACGCTTCTGGGAGCTTATAGAGCCGTTTGACCGCTACGGTTTTAACCGATCGCACGGGGCCGCTTACGCCATGATCGCCTACGAAACGGCGTATCTTAAAGCGCGCTATCCGGTGGAATTCATGACCGCGCTTTTAAACGCCGAGTCCGGCGACATAGAACGAACCGCGTTTTTGGTTACCGAATCCAAAAAAACGGACATTGAAGTACTGCCTCCCGACATCAACAAATCCGGCGCGGTTTTTATGCCGGACCTGCCCGCCGAAGCTTCAGCGAAGGCGAGGGGTAAAAATATCCGTTTCGGGCTCTCAGCCATAAAAAACGTTGGTGAAAATATAGTCCAAGCGATTATTGAAAACCGCGAACGCCACGGGCCTTTCAAAGATCTCGCCTCGCTTCTTACTCGCGTCCAGCACAAGGATTTAAACAAAAAATCGCTTGAATCGCTTATAAAGTGCGGTGCGCTTGATTCCTTCGGTATTGAACGGAATCAGGCGCTTTCAAACATTGAAGAACTTATACGTTTCGCCAGCACGGTCAAAAAAGAAGGCAAGAACGGCCAAACCGGACTTTTCGGCAATCAGCCAAGCTCCTTAAAACTCAAAGACGCTCCCCCGGCGTCTCTTCAGGAAAAATTGCGCTGGGAAAAAGAGCTTTTGGGCCTTTACGTCACCGAGCATCCTTTAAACAACCTGAAGCCAAAAATTGAACAGGCAAAAGCGAAACCGATAACCGAAGTGCTCGCGAACCCAATTGAGAGCCAGCTCTGCCGCGTGGCCGGCCTTGTTTGCGAGATAAAGAGAGTGGTAACCAAAAACGGCAAGCAGATGCTCTTCGCGCGCGTTGAAGACGCCGGAGACGCGCTTGAAGTAATCGTTTTTACGGAAACGCTCGCGAAGAAACCCGCCGTTTGGCGGGAAAATCTCCCCGTGCTAATATTGGGCAGAATGTCAACTAGAAACGGTGAAACCAAAATGATCTGCGAAGAAGCTACAGAGCTTTGAAAAATTATTCTAATTTCTAATTGTTCTAATTGACCTAAATAAATCCCAATCCCCAATTTGCCATTACATTATTTTGGTGCTTGATTAGAAATTAGGTTAATTAGATTAATTTGATCATGCAAACAAAGGAAAATATAGATAACATCCCACATTCTCTCGCTCATCTTTTGGCCGCATCGGTTTTGCATAAATTTCCCGATACAAAATTAGGCATCGGGCCAGTCATTGAAAACGGCTTTTATTATGACTTCCTATTCAAAAAGCCGATTACGCCGGAGATGCTCCCGGAGTTGGAGAAATATATGCGGCATCTTATCGGACAAAAACTCCCTTTTTCCGGAAAAAAAGTGACGCCGGCAGCCGCCAAGAAACTTTTTGCCAACCAAAAATTTAAACTAGACCTGATTAAAGATTTGGTAAAAGAAAAAAAACCGCTTACTGTCTATTCTACCGGCGAGATTTTTCAAGACCTCTGTAAGGGCGGCCACGTAAAAGACACTTCCGAAATCAACCCGGAAGCATTTAAGTTGACCCATCTTGCCGGCGCCTACTGGAAAGGCAGTGAAAAAAACGCCCAGCTTACTCGCATCTACGGCGTTGCGTTTGAAACCAAACAAGAACTGGACGAATACCTCAAAATGCAGGAGGAGGCGAAGAAACGGGATCATAAAATACTCGGGCCAGCGCTAGACCTATTCACATTTTCTGATCTTGTCGGCTCCGGCCTTCCGCTCTGGACGCCAAAAGGAACATTGCTCCGTGATCTGCTCGATAACTTTGTGTGGGAGCTAAGAAAAATCCGCGGCTATGAACGGGTAGATATTCCCCACATCACAAAAAAAGAACTTTACGAACGGAGCGGACACTGGGATAAATTCAAAGACGAATTATTCAAAATCAATACGCGTGAAGGCCATCTCTTCGCGATGAAACCGATGAACTGCCCGCACCATATCCAGATCTTCCAGAGAAAGCCGTGGAGCTACCGTGAGCTTCCGGTACGCTACGCCTCAACCACAAAATGTTACCGGGACGAACAGACCGGAGAACTCTCCGGCCTCTCGCGCGCAAGAAGCTTTACTCAAGATGACGCGCATGTATTCTGCAGAGAGTCCCACGCCGAAGAAGAAATGCTGAAAAGATCGGAA
>CAYJCQ010000008.1:0-2614 GCA_964368725.1 uncultured Candidatus Saccharibacteria bacterium | reverse complement strand
CGCTTCTCAATTAAAAACAGAAATAAATAATGTTTGGGACATTATTGAAACTTTCTACGGCGCGTTTGGCTTCAAGCTCCGGGTACGATTATCGCTTCACGACCCGAAGCATCGCGAAAAATATCTCGGCACTCCAGCAGTATGGAAAATGGCAGAGAGCAAACTCCGCGCTGTGGTACAACATAGGAAAGCGGAAATTTTTGAAAGCATCGGCGAAGCGGCATTCTACGGTCCAAAACTGGATTTCCTTGCAAAAGACTCGCTTGGCCGCGAGTGGCAAGTTGCTACCATACAATTTGACGTAAACCAACCCGAACGCTTTGATCTTACCTGTATAAACGAAAATGGAAAACCAGAGCGAATCTATATGGTTCACGCAGCAATCATGGGATCGATTGAGCGGTTTCTTTCAGTATTAATCGAACACTTTGCCGGAGCTTTCCCGGTCTGGCTCGCACCCGTACAGGTGCGGATTCTGCCCGTGAGCGACAAATTTATGGAATACGCTAATGGCGTAAAGCGAGTGCTTGAAGAAAAAAATATCCGCGTTGAACTCCCAGCCGCGGACGAAACTTTAGGCAAGCGCATTCGCCAATCGGAATTGGACAAAATCCCCTACACTCTCGTAGTAGGCGAAAAAGAAATGACCGCGAAAACCGTAAACGTCCGCTCGCTCAAAGGCGGAACACCGACCGAAGTAAGCATTGAAAATTTCCTGGAAAAAATAGTAATGGAAATACAAAACAAATCTTTTTAAGCGCTTTTTACTAAACTATCTGCCGATCGGACAATAGTTTAGTAATTAGAATGAGGAACGCGCCGTTTACTTGTGAAAGGCGCGTTTTCCCAGAAGCGCCACGCGCCGCTCAAGAGCGCCGAACTCTTCGGTGTCAACTTTCTTGCGCAGACCGCCTTTTATGAATTCAATATCGGTTTTTATAATCGCAACATCCACCTTAACAGCCTGCATGTCAATTGTCAGCGATCCAATCATTTCACTGTGACTATCAAGCTTCTCACTGTGGCTATCGAGCTTTTGCCCAATATCCAAATATTGATCCGCTAGTAAATCAAATTTGTGATCGATGTGTTCGATAATGACACCCGCATGCCGGACGGAGATACCGTCTTTCAGCTTTCTAGTTTTTTCCCTACGCGCCTTGATTGCCATACCTCCATACTATCAAGCACACTATCTTCGTCAAGGGTCTACTCTTATATACTCTGCAACATATCGGCTTCGGCTTGACGCGCCACCCTTGTTTCTGCTAACTTCAAAGTGTTCTTTGACACAAAGCGGCATAGCCCCTGCCGCTGGTTCGGGAAGACGGACGAAGACCGCTCCGACCTCCAGGTCGGAGGAGGAAGGAGTTCCTGCTCCTCCTGCCGTCATTACGGGACCGAAGCACAGGAATACGCGCTGGTATGGCCAGCGCCTTCCCCTTTTGGCCGGATAGCGAGATAAGCCCTACGAAAGGCGTGGGCAGTGGAATCAGCAAGAACACCGCCCCCTTGCCTCACTGCCCGATTTAGGGAGAGCCGTAACCAGAAACGGTTGTAGAATATGGGTTTTTGGTTCGGTGCTCCAGACCGACCAAAAAGGGAGGTGTGTGGGGCTAAAATGCGCCTATTCCGGGCCAAGAGACTTGTGCTCCAGACCGACCAGCTCTTTTCTCGTTCCCGACCCAATCAGATTGGGTCGGTTTTTTATCTCTGGCTTAAATCGGTTACCAAACCAGATCTCAATCACTTGTCCACGGCCATCAAATCGTGGTATACTCAATTTATGCAAACACATTACAAGCTCGTTATTCTTTTCGGATCCAGGGCAAAAGGCCATGCGCGCGCCCGTTCCGATTTTGACATAGCTGTCCTTGCCGGCCATGCTTTAACATTGGATGAGCGATACGAGGCGCAGCGCTTGAGCGCGTCAAGATTGAAAATCTCCGAAGACGCCGTTGACGTGGTGGATCTTTGGAACGCGCCGCCGCTGCTCGCGTACGAAATCGCGTCGCACGGTAAATTGCTTTTCGGAGAGCCGTCTGACTTTTTGCGTTTTCGGGTCCTCGCCTGGAAGCGCTATCAGGATACGTCAAAATTCCGCAGGGCGCGCGAGCATTCCCTGGCGCAATCATTGTATGGCTCATGAAGTTATTTCAAAAAAAATAGAACAGATTAAACTGCTTCTCTCCGCACTCGAAGGACTTTTAAATCGTCCGCTCCAGGCGTTTATAAAAGACGATATAGTTTTGAGAGCGGCGGAACGCAATTTTGAACTGATTGTGGAACTCGCGAGCGACATTAATACGCAATTGCTCATAGAAAAAACCGGCGCAACTCCCGACAGTTACAAACAATCATTCAGTGATCTGGGAAAAGTCGGCATCATTGATAACGCGATTGCGGATGCGTTGGTTGAAAGCGCCAAGATTAGAAACATTCTCGTACACGAGTATGATTTTGAAGAAGATTATGAAAAATTCTACGAGGCGGCAAAACGAGCCGTGCCGGTTTATCATTCGTACTTAACTGCGATATATCGTTACCTGGGAAAGATCTCTTGACGCGCCAGTGGGTCTCCTGCTACCATTCCTCCCAGAAGCTTGACAGTAAA
>CAYJCQ010000007.1:0-12716 GCA_964368725.1 uncultured Candidatus Saccharibacteria bacterium | reverse complement strand
TCAATCGCTATCGTGCCATGTCCTTCGCAGTTCTCGCACCTGCCGCCCCGAACGGTGAAACTAACCCGTCCCGGCTTATACCCCCTCACGCGCGCGTCCTCGGTTGAGGCAAAAAGATCGCGAATAAAAGTCCACGCGCCCACGTATGTCGCTGGATTTGACCGGGGAGTCCTGCCAATCGGCGACTGGTCAATGCTGATTACGCGGTTTATGTATTCAAGCCCGGTGATATTCCCCACGTGTCCGGCTTTGTAGCTCGCCAAATTGAAACAATTCGCAAGATTTTTATAGAGCACGTCGTCTAAAAGCGTGCTTTTGCCGGAGCCGGAGACGCCGGTAATCGCGGTAAAGCACCGGAGAGGAATCTCAAAATCAACGTTCCTGATATTGTTCGCGGTTACGCCTTTGAGTTTTAGGTGTTCGCGGTGTTTGGATACGTTTCGTTTTGTTTCAGGCGCCTCAATTTTTCGTGTGCCGCGCAGGTACTGAAGCGTGAGGGAATCCTGTTTTTTGTCTTTCCAGATTGCCGGTATCTCGCCTTGAGCGACAATCTTGCCGCCGTGCACGCCTGCCGCGGGCCCAATATCCACGAGGTAGTCAGACGTGCGAATTGTTTCTTCGTCATGTTCAACAACGATAATTGTATTCCCGATATTTCGGAGATCGTGGAGCGTTTTCAAGAGTTTTGCATTGTCGCGTTGGTGGAGGCCGATAGTAGGTTCATCCAGAATATAGAGCGTGCCTACAAGCCGGGAACCGATTTGAGAGGCAAGGCGGATCCTTTGCGCTTCGCCGCCGGATAGTGTGCCGGCTTTGCGCTCAAGTGTGAGGTACTCAAGCCCTACGTCAATCATAAATTGCAGACGGTTTTTTACCTCGCGCAGAGGAACCTCGGCGACCGTATATTCACTCTCTTTCCCCTTCAAGCTTTTCTCCAAGAGCTTTTCTTCAAACTTTTTAAAAAACTCCTGCGCCTCGCCGATGGACATGGCGGCAACTCCGGTGATGTTTTTGTTTTCAATCAGCACACTCAAGCTCTCTTTGCGCAGGCGTTTTCCATCGCATATTTTGCAGATATTTTCTGACCACAAATCCTCGGTACCTAAGCCGTGGCACTCGGGACAGGCGCCATACGGGCTGTTGAAGGAAAACAAGCGCGGCTCGATTTCGGGGAAAGAAAAGCCATCATTCGGACAGGTAAATTTTGATGAAAGCGAGGATTCTTTGTCAGTAATAATGGTTACGACTCCATGGCCGTACTTTAAGGCGTTTTCAATTGCTTCTGCGACGCGCAGGCGGTTGTCTTTCTCTCTGAAGTTTAATGTGGCGGGAATTCGGTCAACCACCAGATCAATTGAGTGCGCTTTGTAGCGAGAGAGTTCAATGCGATCGCGGAGCGATTGGTAGGCGCCGTCAATCCTGACTTCGGAAAATCCGGAATTCAAAAAGTCATAGAGAAGTTGGTAGTATTCTCCTTTTCTTCCGCGCACGACCGGAGCAAGAATCACGAGGTTTTTCTGGCCCTTTGAGTGCTTTGCGAATTCAATCGCGATGTCCACAATCTCGTCATTGGTGAGTTTTTGGATCGGCTTGCCGCATTCGGGACAGAAGGGATGCCCCGCGCGCGCGAAAAGCACGCGCAGATAATCGTAAATCTCGGTGATGGTGGCGACCGTAGAGCGCGGATTTGCCGAATGGCTTTTTTGGTCAATGGAAATTGCCGGAGAGAGGCCCTCAATTTCGTCCACATCCGGTTTGTCCAGTTTACCCAAGAATTGCCGCGCATAGGCAGAAAGCGACTCAATGTAACGTCTTTGCCCTTCGGCGAAAATCGTATCGAACGCCAAACTGGACTTACCCGAACCGGAAAGGCCCGTAAAAACAATCATCTTGTCGCGCGGAAGCTCCAGATTGATGTTTTTGAGATTATGTTCTCTTGCGCCTCGAATTATTATTTTATCCTTCATAATTATAGAAATTCCAAATCACAAATCCTAAATAGCAAATAAATTCCAAACTCTAAAATTCAAGCATCAAACACGTGTTTGTAATTTGGTACTTGAGATTTGTGATTTATTCGGTTTTTGGTGCTTGGAATTTGTAATTTGCGCGGAACGCGAAAATATCCGAGCGTTTGGCGCTCTAGGGGGTTACAAGAAAAGATTGTAGCTTAAATTCCGAAAAAAAGGAATACCTCTCCGCGTCGTTACTGCACCGGCGGAGATTCGAGAATAATCGGTTCCTTGGGCGGACAGCTACAGTCCTGCTGACAGGTTTGCGTCTGGCTGACCTGCGATCGTTCTTTGGTGGCGTCGGTCTGGCACTTCTGACCAGGAGGATCGCAATCTTCTCCGGTTTCTTTGATGCTGTTGCCACATTCCGATCCTCCCGGGCTCTTAATATCAGGGGCAACAGTTCCCGATCCCTGGTTTTGGCCCGCATTAGGGTTTGCGGTACATGTCCTGCAATCCTGCGAACAGTTCGGGTACGAAACATTAGTACAGCCGTTGTTGGTTGCCCTGGGATCGCATAATTCTCCGTATTGCGCTTCAACCAAGCCGTCTCCGCAGTGCTTGAAGCATTGCCCGAGCGTAAAGGATTTTGCGCCTTGGTGGCCTGGCGGCGGATAGTTGGGGATGCCCAGAAAACCGGTTTGGGGCTGCATAACGCACTGGCCGTCTTTTCCGCCGAGCCATGATGAAGGGCAGGAGCCGGGAATGCTTGATTCGCAAGATTCATTACCTGCAAGACTTCCGGTGTTGGCTTCAAATCCTCCGCCCGCATACTCTATCGCGTTGTTTCCGACATGGGGCACCCTCTGGCAATATTTGCTGGGGTTATTCGGGTCGCGCGCATAGCAGAGTTCCGAGTAACCGTTACCAAGGGTGTGTGAAGGCAGGCCGGATGAGGTTACCGGCTGGCCAAAACTGGAAAAACTGTATTTATTGGCGTAGTTAAAAGGATTTATATCTTTTGGCTTTTTAGAGGCATCAATGTATTCTATTTCGCAGGTTTCAAGATCGATTGGGCTTAAGCCGCTTAGTCCCAGCAGTCCATTCCCACAGCCGTTAAAGGCCGTTTTTGAATCGTAAGAGGGATTTGTGCCGAAAGGATGGCCGTAATCAAGGAAGAAATCAAGCGCTTCTGCGGAACAATCCAGGCCCGGAGCCGACTGGGTATGTTGGACAAAGTTGGCTGCTTGGTCGCGCGTTAAGATTAATGACAAGTTACTCATAAGATTGGGACTTGAATATCCGGTCCCGTAAATATCATCCAATCCAAGAAGGTGGGCTGATTCGTGAAGAGTGGAAATCGCCATGTAACTGAAAGTTGAATTAGCCATTGGACCGCTGGCATCCACCTGGCAGCCGACGAAAGATAATTGAATGGTATCGTCAAAGGTGGCGGCGACGATAACGCCCAGATCGGGGTAAGCTACCGCCCTCCCCACATCCGAACACTTTTGCTGTATGCCCCCGGTTGTGTCTAATCTAACTTTTATGATGTCATCAACGTAGATCGCGACTAATTCATACGGATGATTAGCTTTAAGAGACGCGGCAAATTTATAAAAAGCGTTTGTTGGATCGTTCACAGCTGTGAAAACGCTCCCCAAAGAATAATAATATGCGCTCTCAACGTGCGCGGCGCCCCAATAATCTCCATTAGTGTCATATAACATGGCGAAACCATTTTGGTTTATTAATCCGAAAGGCACCGGCTGCGGCTGCAGCGTTTGATATTTTAAGCTGAAAGCGGGCGTGACAAGGCTGTGGGAGGAAAAAAGGCCGGATTGGGCCAATTTGGCGTTAATATTCGTAAACCACCCCGAACTATCCGCCATTTTCCGAACAGCCGGGTACCAGCCATTTTGAGGATCTGCGAAATATTGAAAATACGCCGCCACCGGCACCGAACAGCTTGCTCCCTGGGCCGCCTGGGTTTGAACAACAGAAGCTGATTTCGTTGTTGCCTGGGCTAAAGAATTAGTTATTTGTTCTTCCGCTCCTTCTTCCGCCTGGGCTTTTTTAATAATGGATATGGCGTCGTCTGCCGAGCTTAATGTTTGCCCCCGTTTTTTAGTGGTCTTGAATTGTGCTTTGGCAGTGCAGGAACGGTTTAAGCTGTCCCGGACGTCAATCTCCAATCCGTGGCTGCCTTCAGGGAAATAGCCGCCGTTTACGGGTATACCCAGAATAAGAGCCGTGCCTCCGTCTGTTCTCTTGCGGCTTTCTATGACCAAATCCCTTAAAACGCCTTTCTTGTCGTTCTTCTCCCTTATTTCCTCTCCATCAAGCTTGATGCGGGTGAGAGGCCTCTTTGCCGGTTTGCCGTCAAACCAGACCTTAGTGAGCCAAACCACGTCTGCATCGTCGTAGGTTTCATTGGCCGGATGAATCAAACCGCATTTAAGAGCGGGAGGTTTCGGCTTTTTTGAGAAAAAATTGAAAATGGTGCTGATTTTGCCTTCGCCGGAAAGATAGCTTCCGTCGTTCATAATCCGGAAACCCAAGATGCCGGCAACGGCGACAATAACCAAAATGGTTAAAAAAAATTTTGGGTCGAATCGGTTTTTATTCATTTCCGGTTACCATAATCATACTACAAATTTTTGGCAAGAAAAAGCGGCGGTTGTGGCGCAACCGCCGCCCGAGTGCGTCTGTTATTGGGTCGTTTTGGGATCGCCGGAATGATCCAAGTATGACATCCCCGCGATCAATCCAACGATTACGCCGATCGAGCCGTCTGGGTCTTTGAGTTTGCAAGCGCGCTCGGCACCGAAGAGATCTTCAAGGGCTTGAGTTCGTTCGGCATCGATCGCTTTTCGTCGCTCCAGAAAGTCCGTCCACTCCTGACTACCAGAGAGTCCTGTCTCCAGACCGGCGTCGAAGTCCTTTTTGCAGGCGGCGAGCTTTTCGCCGAACTCGTTTTCGATCTGGGCGAAGCGGCGCACCTCGGAGAGCATCGGGAACTCGCCAAGCGCGTCAATAATTTGGCGCAGGCGAATCCTTTCGTTGGAGGAGAGATTCTTTACCTCCTCGGATTCTATGAGTGAGGCAGTGAGTGGATTTACCAGCGTTCGATAGACTTGCAACGAGTCGTTTGCAGCGGTCAGCCTTGCCCGCAGCTCAAGAGCGTCTCTGTTCTGCGAGCGAAACACGATGTCGCTTACCGCGAGACGACCTTCGAGCACGGCGCGCTCATGTTCCAACCGCGCACAGTTTTCGCAAGCAAGGGGTGTCCGCGTCAGCACCGCGGTAGTCGCGAGCGTTGCCGTGATCGGACTTTCAATCCTTTCGCCCGATTGACGGTAGACCGCAAGAGGTGGGACCGATGCCGGATCTGACTCGGAAACCGAGAGGGCCACTCCGAAAAGGGTGAGTGCCGAAACACACGCCGACCCGAATAGGGAAATCACCTTTATGGTCACGAAACCCTCCTTTTTGCTTAAAGGCCGTTTTTTAACCGTGGAATTTGCTTAGTTTCCAAACAACCCAACACAGGTTGTCAAACATCTAATGCCAGTATACTCTATTTAATCAAAAAAATCAAGTGCCCGCGCTGGGCGGGCACTTGGAGAAAAATATTTCCCTCAACTCACCACTCTGGATCAACCTTTTTGCATTTTAATTCAAACAGATTTTTCATATCGCTTTCGACGCGCGTCATACCCACTTTTCCCGCTATGTTTTTCGCTTTTTGAACTGTGCTGCAAAAAACTCCGAGGTCGCTGTCGTCGCTACACGCCGTTTTGCCGCTTATGAAATCTGTTACGCAAACTTTGCCTCCGGAAAGAGTATCAATTTTGACAAGAGTATCCGGAAAGCCATCCCCATCAGTATCGTCCGAACCGACGAATGTTTTAGTACCATCCTTATACGTTACCTCCATACCGAATGCCGCAAAAACATTTTGACCCATTCCAAGAGAAAAAGCGGTGTCTATGTTGGCAATTAATTCAGGATCCAAATCAAGAATAGGCACGCTGGATCCGCCGGATAGCGTTGCGCCTAAGATGAGATGACCGTTTTGATCTACAGTAACGAATAAGCCGGTATTTGCCAGGGGTACTATGGTGCCCGGAGACAAAACGACCCCTCCAAAAGTCCATGTGTTTTTGTCATCATCCCACGTTACATTGATAGTAAAAGACGGTGGCGAGGTGCTTATCCCTGGAAGAAAAACTGACAATTTGTACGATATGGTAAAGCTAAAAGTCATTGAGAACGATTGATTTTGGGTCGGTGGTGGGGGTGGCGTCACTTGCCCGCCGGTTCCTCCGGTTTGACCGCCCGATTGAGCCGACTGGGTAGTACCGGCGCCGATTCTCATAGCCGCTCTTGTTTTGGAGCCCCACTTTCCGCAACTTGGATCATTCTTTTCAACAATTTTTAGTACGGATTCTTGCAACCAGCACAATTTTGACCTTGTAAGGGGTCCGAAATATTCAGTTTCATTATTTGGCGAACCGTAGCCGGATACGGAAATACGGAGACCAGCCCTATTCAAAAATTGCTGAAGTTGCTTTACGTCCGAACCTCTCGATCCCAATCGCAAATCTCTAATTGGCGGCTGGACGCGAGTTTTCAAGTCCGAAGCAGGGGTTTGTGATGGCAAGATCCCGGCTGTAGGTTTAACCACCGTCTGTAATGCGGCAATTTGTTCTTTCAACGATTCAATAGCCGCAGCGATCTGGGCGAGGATAACTTGCTCGTCCGCATTGCTTGCATTTTGCGCAAAGCCCGCTTGTGGAATACCGACAAATATTGCCATCACGCCAATGATAAAAAGTTTAAATTTCATAGCTCTAAATTCTAATTTTTTATTATTTCTTCGTCCCCTTTAAATTGATTCAAGTAAATCATTAAATTGAGGGTCTTACAAAGCGAATTAATGTACTGGTAAAGGGATCGTTTTCCTCCGTGGATCGAGGCAAGTTCAAAGGTTCTTTTTAAAGAAGTTAATCGCGTCATTTAATACCGACGGATTGAAGAATATGTCTTGGTGAGTCGTACCTGGAGCGGTTGTGAATTCGGTATTCGGCCTTTGTTGACCGTCTTCTTGTCCCACAGCCGCATAATAGCGCTCTCTTTGCGTTTCACCAGACAATAATCCATTATAATTATCGTTTTCCGCCCTAATCGCTTTATACTGGCCGATGGTGGAAAAATAATAGTCAAGCTGCTCTTTGTTATACAGAAATGCCTGTTCTGGTGATTCCGGGTTAGCTATTTTGAATAATTCCGGAAGAGGCAAAGGAACCTGAAATGTGATCACGCCTATTGCAAGCTCCCCAAGTTTTTCCAGTGTTATATCCACGCCGCCGTGCATTGGCACGAGTTCAAGCACCGGATCGCCCTTAAAGTTTTTCTTGCCGAGTTTCTTTTCTTGGGTAAGCGCTTGGCGGCAAATAGTGCCTCCGTAACAGGTGGTAAGAATTCCTTCATTTTCGATGCCGAATTTTTCCGAAATCGCGTTCCATCCGGCATTGAGATAAGACGCCAGATTATCGAGCAGCGCGTAGTCAACGTTGGCGGCAAACACAAAGACGTTGAATTCTTCGCTTAACTTCTCAAGCGGCGCTCTATAATATTCCAAATCCGCTCCCGCGTTATTGAGTCGGGTTTTTCCTCCTACAACCAACACCGGTTTCTTGGTCGGATCATAAGCTCCGACTAAGTAAAAATCAGGAATATCATCAATTTCTGTTATCGGTGTTACTTCCTGCTCCTTTGGGGCGGCTTCGTTTTTGTTTTCCCACACTTCGTGAGGGCCTTTTTCAACCTCAACGCCGTTTACCGTGGCGTATCCGCAGTAATAACAGACCTCCAAGGGCGGCTCCTTAGGATACGGCCTGATATAAAACGGAGAGTTAATATTAGGAGCAACTCCCTGATGGCCGGTCGGGTCAACGTTGTTTATGGGGTTGTTCCCCACATAACTGTAACGGTTCCATTCTTGAGTGTCCGAAGGATCCGGAATCAAGGTATCTGGCGAAATAAACCGGCCAGTCGCGGAATCATAAAATCTCGCGCCCATGCTTATCAAGCCGCTTTCATCCAGCTCTTTTTGGCCAAAAAGATATTTATTTGTTCCCGGGTTTCCAGCTTCTTTATCTCCCCAGGGGCCGTAGCTTACGCTTACCGGTGATCCGCCTTGAGTCATTATATTGCCCTGTTTGTCCGTGACTTCGGTTACGCTCCCGAGATAATCGGTCAGATAGAATCTGAAAGGAAGCGCCGGATCCGTGTCTTTAAGGTCGCGGTAGGCAATTTTTTTGCCCAAACCAAAACCGCCTAAATCGTAGTAGTAAGTCCTGGCGCTTTTAACCGGTCCGGCGCCTCCAGGCGACCGGTCTTCTTCATAAAACGGGTTGATGTAAAACGTGTGGTAGCCGGCGGCATCATGTCTTGTCTCTGTGAACGCGTCTTCCGCGTCATAGGTAAAGCGGCTCTTTACCGTTCCTTGCGCGTCCAAAATCGCGGAGACGCGGTTGTCCGCGGTCCAGGATAAATTGTATTCGGTTGCACCATTTTTCTTTTTTGAAATCAGGTTGCCGTTTTTATCATAGTAGTAATCGTAGGTTACGGGATTAAAAGGATTGGTGCGATCCACCAGTTGCGAGACGGCGTGAGGCCCGGCGTTATTTGCGGAAGAACCGTACGAAAGGGCGAGCGGGCCTTTTTGAAGGATATTTCCTGAATCGCTGTACGCGTAAGATAAGGTCGCCGGCGGCTGATTCGGGTCGTCCCGCGTGTAAACCTTAAGCCGCCCGAGATCGTCATAGGCAAAATCCTTGTCGGTCGGGAAATTGCCGTAATCAAAAATCTTCGTAATCGCGCCGGTCAAATCGCGCGCGTAAGTGTAATCCTGGATTTTCCCGCTTGTTCCGTATGTATTCAGTGTCTCCAATAAGTAGTCCGGCTGAGAGTCGGTGTCATAGCTGTAAGAAGTTAAGACCCCGTTTCCGTAGGTAATTGACGTTCTCTGACCCAAGGCGTTATAAGTAATGCTTCTTACGATATCTTGGGGGTATGTTCCGGCCGAGGTGGCTATGAGCTTTATGGAACTTGGGCTTCCGCCGTTGTCATAAGCGTAGTGCACCGTATCGCCCGCGACCGGATACCGTATGTCGGTGATATGATCGGCCGAATCATAAACAAACTGCGTTTTGTAGGTCGTATTGTTAACCGTCCGTCGGGTTTCCGTTATACGGCCGCGCTGATCGTAGAAGATTTGTTTTTTCTGACCGCCGTTTGAATCATGCGAGGTGAGCCGGCCCAACCCGTTTGAGGACGATACCTCGTCATACCTGAAGTTATTTGTAAGGCCTGCCGTACCCGCAACATTGCTGCCGCCGACAACGGCTACGGTTATTTTTCTAAAAATTTCATAGACAGCGGCAAACATGCGGCTCAAGACGCCCCCGGAGCTCACCGTGCCGGTTTGGCTAAATTTCTCTTTAATCGGACGGTTTAGAGAATCATAAGTGGTTACGTTTGTTTGTCCTTTGTTGTCGGTTATTTTGACGACATTGCCGTTCTGGTCATAGGCGTAAGTCCATGTTCCAAAACCCGGATCAGTCATACTGGTTTTCCTGCCGAGCGTATCGTAGCCGATTTTTGTTTTATTGCCGTCCGGATCTGTGACATTTGTAAGACGGCTCATTCGGTCGTAGATAAAAGAGGTTTTGGCATTTACCGTCCCGTTGCCATACTCGGTTATACTCGTTACTTTATCTCGGACGTCGCGTTGGATCTTTTTTGCCCGGAAGCTTCCGCTTGCAGAAACGGTTTCGGTTAAAATCCGCTCTCGGGAACCCTCGTTGTATTGGGTGGTAATCGTCCTGCCGCTCGGATAAGTTACTTTGGTAATCCGGCCTATATCGTCATAGGTGTTTTTTACCATCGGAGCAAAAGAATTAAGCGGGCTTAAAGCCGTTCCCGGATTTGACGCAAACTGCTCATCCCGAGCGATAGTCGTTCCTTTAAGCCAGCCGCTCCGGTTGCCGCCATCTTGGTCGCTGTAATAGACGTTATCAACAACGCTTTCGCGGGACGGATTGCCGTTGATATTCATTTGGACTCTTGACTGCTGAATTTTAAAGCCGTCCGCGATGGTCAATCTCCTTATTTCTCCGCGGACGCCGTTTATATCCGCCGCCTGATAGGTGACTACAACCTCCGGCACCGCGCCATCCAAGAATGAATAATCAGTTCTGGCGGTTGGAGCCGTGTCACCGAGAAGAGTGATGCTTGTTTTTCTTCGGAATTGGTCGTAGGTGAACCTGGTGACGGCGCCGTTCGGGTCGGTAATGTCCTTTATAGCGCCGATGCGTTTATCATAATTCGTCCTTATCACGTGGCCTTTTGAATTTCTTCCCTGGATTAGGAACGAAGCGTAGTAAGAGGTCGGCATTCCGGCCGCGTCTCCGGTTGATCCGACTGTCTGCGGCGTGTCGTAAACGAAAATGTTTGCATTGCCGTTCGGATCTATAGCTTTGATTACGTTTCCGTATTTGTCATATTGGGATTGCTGAACCGGGCTTTGGCCGCCTTGGAGCCAGCTGCGCGTTTGAGTGGGGTTTCCCGGTCCCGAGAAAGACGTCTGGGGTCCGGAGGGTAGTTTCGCTCCTAGAGAAAGATCGTAAAATGTTTCCGTTTTAGAACCGATTACGAGATTTGAGGCGCCGGTATCGCCTACCACGGCCGTAGCCGATGGATACGCCACTTCTGCTGAGGCAAGCTTGTAAACATTGGCATGAAGCTTGCTTTTTGCATAAAGGTAATTGACGTAAGCGTCATCCTTAAAGTCGTTAGGGTCTCTTTCGTAAACAATCCTAGTTTCAACGCCCTTGGCGTGGTCATAAGTATACTTTGCGGTATTAGCCGAACAATTCCTGCCGTCAGGATCGCAATTTACCGAGGTTTTCTTTTGAAACGGGGTAAACCAAGGTTCTTTGCCGTCCTGGTCATTTGCGTATTCGGTAGTTTCTTTGACGAGCATTATCCCCTGCGTGTCTCTTGAAATCGCTTCTTTTGTCCTTCCGGCGCGGGAAACATCTTGATAATATGTTGTTTCGGCTACCGGCTGACTTTGGGTGGTGTTGCTAAGCACGGTTTCCTGGTAGCGTTTTCCGAACCCGAAGTATTGCTTGAGCTTCGCATCATAAAGGGGTCGGGCATACCTGTTGCGTGTTTCTATTTGATAGTGACGGTTCGGGTCAACGCTCTGCATGCCGTTATCCATTACCACTTTCTGCAACACCGGATAGGTTATGGGCGCGAAAGAAGATGAGTCGTGGAAAGTATGGCTCTGCGCGTAGGTATAGCTTATGGTCCCTCCGGCTTCGGTCTTTACCTGAGTAAGCAGTCGGGGCGGCGTTGCGCTCTGCGTGCTCGGATACCACATTGCCTCGGTTTGCCTGTTGCAGGCGGGCCAGGCGCCAACGCATTTACTGCCGCGCAGAGTAAAAATGTCCATCTTCTTGTCGCCGTTAACATCAAGAAACATCGTATTGGCGTCGGTTACGGCGTCCAAGAGCGGCTGGCCGGGAATATAATTGGCATTCGGACCTGGAATAATCTGGCCAACCGAATCCCAACCGTTAAAAACAACTTCGCCGTTTTGGGCCGTGCTCCAGCCCCTGTTTATATGCAGTATGAGAGGCGGATTTTTTATGAAATTTGCAGCCGCTGTCGCGGAGTCATTGGTGCTCCCAGGAACATAAGTTTGGGTGTGCCCCAGAATGTCCGGCAAGCCGTCTCCCGTAAAGTCAAATACAACCGAATCCGGGCCGCCGAGTCCGATTGGCGGCGGATTGAGCAAGATTCGCGGGGACTCAAATCCTTTGCCTTCGTTATTCAAATACAACGACCATTGGTTCGGCAAAGAATTATAGGAGAGCGTGTTGATGCTCGTAGACGAAGGCATTTGCTTTTCGCAGATTTGAGAACTTGTAGCCGGGTACAATATTTCGATAGGAGTCCTGTCTTTTTGTTTCGGGGCCTTTACCACAAGAATGTCCGGCAGACCGTCACGATTGGCATCCATGACGCGCAGTCCGTTCGCCGGGCCCAGCGAGGGCGAAAAACCCGAATTATAGCCATACTGCTTCATTACCACGCGGTTCACTGTATCCCAGCCGGGTATAGAGGGATCAAACGGGAAATAACTCACGCTTCCTGTTTGGGTTGAACCAAAACTTAACACATTGGCGGGCGAAGCCGGATCCGCGCTCAATAAATCCGGATAACCGTCACCGTTCATATCGATAATGGCCGTGAACGGATTCTGCGGCTCGATTATTGCCGATACCAGAAAACCCGGGGTCTGGGCGGTGCTTGCGATTTTTTCCAAAAGCGGCGCGACTCCCATTGAAGCAAAATACTCGTTGAAAATTTTGGAGCCGAATATATTGATGCCAACACCTTTTTGTATAAATGAAGCAGTCGGGAAAAATCCGCTGCCGTCCGTGCTGCTGCCGTCGTTAAAAGCCACAACATAGCTGAAACTGGTGATGAATTGCCCGATTGAAGGCTCGTTTTGAGCCATGATCGCGTCCGCGAGACCATCTGCGTTAATGTCGTAGAAACCCAAATCCCAGTTGAGCGACGGGCATAGCGGATCATTTGTAGCTGTCGCTTGATTTTCATAAAACTCGGGGGGGAGCGTAAGCGCGGTCCTGCCCTGGGCAAAAGGGCCGGTTAAGCTTC
>CAYJCQ010000006.1:0-13651 GCA_964368725.1 uncultured Candidatus Saccharibacteria bacterium | reverse complement strand
GCCGCCCGATAGTCCGCCAGTCCACCGACCATAAAGGTGTTTCGGTGGGGCGGATCCGTCTGACCCAATTGATGTGCGGGGCAAGCCTGCGGGTTTTGGGGTTGCGCCGGGAATAGTGGATGATCTCGCGGTTATAGATGCGATCATCCGGATTGTCTGAGAAAACCAGCTCGCGGAATAACGCCTGGGAGATGCGCTCTATCCGGATCTGGAACGCCCGGATGACTTCCCCATGAGCAACGGACAATAACTTTCTTATCACTACATAACGGTGCAGGGTGTCCAAAACCCTGTCGATACGGAGACAAAGCTCCAGGAAGGATTCCCCGTTCGGCGGCCTCCAGAAAAACGGCTCGACTTCACGCCGCCTCATGGCGTCGCCGAAATTTCCTTCCCGTTCGTTTTGCGGAAGGACATCCAGGTCTCCCCAGTCACGCTCGGTCAGGTAGTAATCGGTAAACCATTCGGCTTGGAGCAGCCCCAAAAGTCCGGCGGTTTCCAGAGCGCGGAAGTATTCCGAAACGGCGTAGCGGTCAAACGGCCATTCATGCGGGAATTCCTGCCTTAGCCATGCTCCGGCAATTCGCGCCTGCTCGCGTCCGAACTCGGTCAAGTGAAAGCTTGCGGAATGCCTTTTCCGGAACGCGTCCGTAAAAGCGCTGTCATCGCCGGCTTCCGAGCGCCGCTTCGCCGCGTTGCCTTCGGATTGGCCGTGCCTGACCAGAACAAGGTCGATTGGCATAGTCATTGTACGTAACTCCTTTGTTTAAGGGCCGGAGCAATTATGACATACGGAGGATTATGATGTCCATTTGAATTAGGCCGAATACGGGAAATGATCAATTTGATTAAAATAAAAAAAAAGAGGGTCTTGCGCCGTAGCGGAAAACCCTCATTCGCCGAAAAAGAGCCGCGGATTGTTATTGAAGAGCCGTCGAAATTCCACACGCGCATGGAATAGGCGCGTTTTGACCGTGGAAATAGGCACCCCCAATTCCCGCGTCAGCTCCAAATACGATCGTCTCTCCAAGTAATGCAGGCGAAGGATTTCGGCGTAGGGTTTGGACAATTTCCCCAAGGCCGATTCTATCCGCGCCCGATTCCTTCGGCAAAACGCTCCGTCGGTTTCGATCTCGGCCTCAACTCGCGCCGAACTGATTAGCGTGTCCAGGTTATTGATCGCAACGCGCTTACATTTTTCCTTATTTTGCTTCCGGAACGCGTTTAGCGCCGTATTGATCAAAACCCGATTAGCCCATTTTCTGAAGACAGAGCCCGGACGGTGTTCAAATCGCTTCCGGTAAACGAAGATACAGAGCAACGCCTCCTGAACCACTTCTTCGCTGATTTCCCGCGATCCGCATATGCAAAACGCGATGCGCAGCATCTTTCTTCGGTGTCTCCCGACCAGCACGGCAAAAGCGTCAGGATTTGTATCCGAAGAAGCAAACAGCGCTTCATCAGACATCGAGCAATAAGCGGTTGTTCGCATCATCTCCCTTCTCCCAGAAACCGGAAATTGCAAGGTGCGACAAGGATAATATTATTAGCATTAGACGAAAAACGCAACTGTAAGGCGCTTTTATTTATTGCGCCAGTGTGGATAACCGATTTTTCCGCATATATGATATAATTATTGAGGAAAGTCATTATTCAAGATTAAATAAAGGCCGTGAATATTTAACATATAAAAAATTTTATGCAAATCGGAGCATTACTTTCACTTTTGGTATTAGTAGGGTCCATGACTGCGGCGGTTGAAGGCGCGAATTACGCAACCGGCGGCGAATATTACGTGGCGAGTTTGCAGAAGCTCGCGCAGGCGGAAGGCGGCACGCTTCCTCCTCCCCCGCCTTCATCGGGCGGTGAGGTTTTTGGCCCGCCGCCCGGCGGAAGCCAATCAGGCGGAGGTTCTTTTGGTCAGCCGCCTGCGGGTGGAGGATTTCAGCCGCCGTCCGGGCCTGGTGGACCCATCTTTGGTTCGCCGCCAGGAGGTCAACAGCAGGAACAATTTGGTCCTCCGCCTCAAGGCCAGTTTGGCGGACCTAATCAGCAGCAGTTTGGAGGCCCAGGCGGCCAGCAAGGGCAACAGCAATTTCCTGGTCAAGGACAGGGCGCGCAGGGTCAGTTTCCCGGACAAGGACAGCCGTTTGGAGGCGAACAGGGACAACAAAGTGAATTCTTCGGTGAAGGCGGTTCCGGCGAGGAATTTGATTCCGGCGTCTACGTAAGCCCGCAGGAAATTCAGCAGACAAAGCGCGAACTGAAGGATTTGAATAGTCAATTGAAGCAGTTGGGTAAGACCCGCGGCATCACGCCCGACTTAAGATCAAAGGTTCAAGAATTAGCTTCTGAAGTAAGCGGATTTTCGTCAATCATCGGCAATGCTTCGGCGAGCGATGAAGAACTACGGGACGCGATTGACGAGTTTCATCAGAGGAATTTTTGGGACGATATAAACGCACTGCGGGCGCGAGTCCAGCTTCCGAATGAATTAAAACAGCTTTCAAAAACGGTTGCTCGGCTTGAAAAAGCATTAAAGACCAAAACTGCCGCTGCCGTTTTTGATGCCGGCCGAGTGAGTCAATTTGTCTCCGAATGGAAGCAACAGCTCTCTCAAGTTCAGGCGGCTTTAGGTGGCGGCCAGTACGAGGAGGCGCAGGAATTAATGCAGGTGTTCTATGAAAATCATCCGGGAGAATGCGAGGGAACAATATTCCAGATTCTTGATTTTGTTAAAAATATAAAGCGGATCAAAGATCGGAATATCAAGAGCCAGGCAGACACGCTGCTCCAGCCGATTATCGCGCTCGTTAACGGCGGCGAATGCAGAACCGCGCGCGAGGAATTTGAGGACATCCGCGGCCAGATTACGCAGTTTCTCCGAAGCGGCCAGCAGAGAACGCAGAGGACGAGGACGACGCAATAATTAAAAGAGCCCCGCGAACTTACGCGGGGCTTTTTGATATTCTACAATTGCGGCCGAACTTACTCTGTCGCCCATGAAGCCGTAACCAGGTTTTTTGAGCCGCGGTAAACGTCTTCCCACCATGCCTGCCACCGATCCGCGGCAATGTCGCGATCTTCCTTTCTTGAAGCCCAGTCATAGCCGAATGTAAGTCCGGTCTTTACGGAAAGGATCTCAAAACACTTGTAGCGTATCGTTCGCTTTTCATCCCGCAGTCCCCGGATAAGAATCGGCATCACGCTCCAGTCGCCCAGATCCAGCCGCGAGGATGCCGCCTCAATCCGGCAAGCCGCGTCCGGATCGTATTCCAGCTCCCGAAGGCGATCTACGGATGCATGATCTCCGAATTTGCCCAAAAGATACGCCGCTGCCAGGCGCGCGGCCGGTGCCGGATGGGAGAGGCCTTTGCTCTCCAGTATCGGAATCGCCGGCTTTCCGTAATTCAAAACCCGATCGCACGAGCTAAAGAACGCATGCCCGCTTTGGTAGGGAAAAGAATTCAGGATGCGCATGATATCTCTTTCTAACGCGGCATCGGTCAGCACTTGCGTATCTGCCTCAAATGGCGGTTCGGGCGAAATACACGACTGAAAAAGGACAATGGAGATGAATAGCGGCACTACAGCGCTTTGACGCCGCATGGGAATTTCTCCTTTCTTCCGTTTTCCATGGAACTGCCTTGAGTATAGTATGTTTTAAATTTTATTAACAGCCCCTGTTGCGCAATCGCCTGTGTAGGATAAAATAGTGATATATGAGGAAATTTCTCGGTCTAATAGGATTTTCAGCGCTTGCGTTATATTTCGCGGGGGCGTTACTTATGGCTTATAAGGCAGGCGCGCTGACTTCGTTTCTGCCGCCGGATCTCACGCGGACTCTTTCCTTGGGCGTTCGCGGCGATGACGTACGGATGCTTCAAGGTTATCTCGCGGCCAATCCTTCTCTTTATCCCGAGGGCCTAGTAACCGGATATTTCGGTTCTTTGACTAAAAAGGCGGTGGAAAGATTCCAGGCGAACCATGGCATTAAGACGGTAGGAATCGTCGGCCCGAAGACGCGGGCAAAACTCCGGGCTATCCGAAATACTCTTTTGAACCCTCCGCCTCCCCCTTCCGCGTCGCCGACCCCGACATCAACTCCCGAACCTTCGTTATCCCCTGTTTCCACGCCGACTCCAACTCCTACGCCGACTCCGACCCCCGATCCGCTTTCAATGATTAAAACCGGTAGCGGCACCGCTGCTATAAATGAAGTTTTTAAAATCGGCGCGGCGGAATTCTGGTATGTCGCCCCGGATGCTTCAAAAGGCAGAGGGTATTTAGCGCCCCCGCCGAGCGGAAACACTTCCTTGGTAGCGAATGCTGCGGCCGTAAAATCAATTTCCAGTTGCGAGACTATTGAGGTAAAAGGATTTACCGGCCCGAAAAACATCTGTAGTTTCACCGATCCGTCAGCTTATTCATTCGCGACTCACGCGGAGGCATTAAGATTCTACGACACCGGCGCTTCTTATTCCGGAGTTTCGTGCTATCAGGGAATATTCCTTTTCAAAAATAACGGCATCCACGGCGGCATTGAGCCGGTTGACGTTGATTCATTAAACCAGCTTAATTACCGATACTGGTACGACGAATCCGGCGGAACAAATTTTTCGCTTTTGTGCCCTTAAGCTATGGCGAATTCTAAATTAGTTTCGTTTTTACTGCGCGCGGGCCTGGCAGTTGTTTTTCTTTACGCCGGCATTGCTTCGCTTTTGGATCCAATTTCTTGGGTGGGGTACATTCCCGCATGGCTTCGTGAGATTGTCCCGGCGGAAACCTTTCTTTTGGTTCATGCCGTCGGTGAAATAATACTCGCGCTTTGGCTTTTGTCGGGAAAACGCGCTTTTGAAGCCGCGATCGTCTCCGCGCTCGCGATGGCTGGAATTATAATCTTCAATCTTAATCTTCTTGATGTTGTTTTCAGGGATTTCGCTATACTCGTAATGGCTCTGGCGCTCGCGGTGCTGGCAAAACCGCCTGTCATCAGATAGCGAATTCCATATGCCTTTTACCGCGACTTTTATCGTTCTTTCATTTGCCGGCCTGATTAACGCAAGTTATTTAACGTATAAGCATTATTTTGAAAAAGAGCCGCTTGTCTGCCCGATTGAAGGGCATGACTGCAACGCTGTTGTTCAAAGCAGGTGGAGCCATATGTTCAGCGTTCGCAATGAAGTTTTGGGCGTCGTTTTCTACGGCGCCGCGCTCGCGAGCGGATTATTACTCGCCCTTAATCAAGGCGCGATTCCAGGGCTCCGGTTTTATATCCTAATCGGAACCGGATTAGGCATGCTTTTCTCGGTTTTTCTAACTTATCTTCAAAAGTTTGTGATACACGAATTCTGTTTTTACTGCCTTATCTCGGCCGGTTTAAGCTTGCTGATTTTCATAAACGGCGTAGCGCTGTACAACTAATCCGTTTGCCGACTTTAGGAAAAGCAGGAAAAGAGCCGCTCAATACAGATACCCCCAGGTCTGCAATTTATCCGAATCCTCCGACCACCCCTGGCCTATATCGGTGCGGTAAAACATATTCTGGAGCATTATATTTTCAATTCGGCCGTAGGCCTGTTTACGCGCGTCCTCAACCGTCGTTCCCGAACCGGTAACCACGAGTGCGTAGCCGGTATTTCCGGCAATGCGCCATTCACCCTCAACAAGCTTAACGTCGCCGAGATGGACGCCTTCAAAATTCGGCTTTTTGAAAAGAATTGAAAGATCCCGGTAAATTTTCATCTCCGCCTTGTCGTCAAAAGGAAAGGGTGGAGTCGCGCAGATAACTCCGATTTGAAAACCTTTTTTTGTCCTGAATTCCGGTGCTTCTCCAGAGGCGATCGCTTTAAAGAAAGTCCCCCATTCGCTTAAAACTCCTTCCATTTGGATTGAGATCGTGGGATAACCGAATCGGCAAGTGAATTCAAGCGGGTATATACCCCTCGCGTTCGCGATGCAATTTATGTCAACGTAGCCGACATAGCCGGAAGCGGCAAGGTCCGGTCTCATCCGTTCCAGGGTTTCTTTAAAAATTTTATTCGGCTCCGACCAAAACATTAACGTCCCCATCTCGCCCGTGAAGGGGCCAATGTCGCCCGGGAAGAGCCGCTTGTGCTCAAAATTTACGTTTATCGGATATACAAAATCCTTGCCGTTAAAAAACGCTCCGACGGCAATCTCGACTCCGGCAACGAACTTCTGTATTTGAAATTGCCTTACCTTGCTTTCAAGAAATTTCTTGTTGCTGGATAAAATTTGCAGAATATCCTTGCCGTCATCTTCTTTGCTTATGAAAAGCAGACCCTTCATATCGGACGAAGTGAAGCCGGACGGCTTGTAGACGTAGCGGCCAGGATTGGCGGCAATAAAAGCGATTGCCTCGGCGTGGTTCTCAAAATCCCAATGCGGGAGCGTAAGCATGCCGACGCGCTTCATTTCTGTCTGCGCGAACTCGCGGTCTTCCTCCAATTTGTCCGTATAGCCGCTTCCGCCTACGACCAACTTGCCTGATTTTCTTAATTGATCAGCCTGGCCGCCAAATCCAACGTCGTCAAAAACAATAATGTCGGCCCAATCAACATTGACCTTCCAGTCGCCTACTTTTTCAAGAAAGCCGTCGTAAACGTCTTCGTCATCCGGGTTTTTGAAATAAACTTTTGCCTCATACCCCTCCTTGGTAAGCTGCCAGGCGAGGTCGCCACTCAAACTTTCCCAGCCGACAAAAAGAAATTTCAAATTTTTCTTTTCCGAATCTCCATTCGGACTTTTTTTTCCGTTTTGTTCCATTATTACTATTTTTATATCACGATTACGGGCCAATTGCTATGTGCATAAGTGAAAATCTGACAACTGCTATACTTAAATAAAGGTAAATAAAGGTCGGTTTTGAGAATTCTGACAAACAATATGCGCAGCAAAGGTCTTCATATGGTCCCGTTCACGCTCCTCGCTATCGGGGGCCTGAACTGGGGCGTTTTTGCCTTGACCGGCTGGGAAATTGGCCAGCTTTTCGGCGGCATGGAAGCAACGGTTTCAAAAATAATTTACATCTTGGTCGGCCTCTCCGCGATTTATGAGTTAGCAACGCACAAAGGCAACTGCAAGTTGTGCGGCGTGTCGGGCCAATAAAGGCCGTTGTTTTAAAAAAGAGCGGTTCGCCGTGAGGGCGGACCGTTTTTTTATTTAAAATATGGGTTCTTAGATAAAAAATGCCCGCCTTGGCCCAGCTTTACGGAAATGTAACCAGCTTATAGCTTTCTTTGTTTTAATATCTGTACAAACGAATATTGAGTTTATCGCGAGCGCGGTGAGAGTACTGGCTCTATGAACCGCCCACAGCGTGCCTTATACGGCAAAGTGTGAAATTCAGCCCCGCGTCCAGGGGAAAGATAAAGTAAAGAGATCTCTCTTGACATCACGAAGAGAGGTCTTTTTTAAACAATTGATCTTTTTATTCATTTGAGTATAACGGTTATCCTGTGTTCTTTTCTGTCAATATTGCCATTATCCCGATTCTTAGGTATATTTTCCTCTAGTTCGGGATGCGCGCGCATCCCTTTTAAACGAAAGAGCAAGACAGGAAGGAGGCAGAATGGTCACGGCGTCCGCGGAGCAAGTTCTGCATGCCGGCGATACCGTCACTCCGGCCAGGAATCCGATCGTGCCTTACTGCTGCACCGAAGCAGTAACTCTTCTAGAAACGTTGACCGTTGATCGGGTGTTCACCTGCGAGTGCGACGGTTCAGTACTGATTGCGCTCGCTTCGCACCCGAATCTTCTTTTTTCCGCCGCTCTTTTCCGTAAGGCGCTTTAACCGCGAGCGCCGCGCCCCGTCCAAACGGGGCTTTTTGTACATCAACCGCGCGCCTTCCGGGTATTTCCGGGGCCAAATTGCGCAAATATGAGCGCCATGATAAGGTGGGAAACAATGAAGCTTCTCACTCTTTTTGGCCTGGCACTCTTCGCGGGAGCGATGTCCTTGGGATTCTTTTATGGAGGCGTTTTCAAAAAGGTTGAACCTACAACTCTTGATGGTTTTCTCGGCGCATACGAAATATATAAGGCGCTCGCGCTTGAACAGGATGGGGCGCTGATTGCCATGAGTTTAGGCGAAAACCCGGAGCGTTTGCGGTTGAATTCCGGCTTGCAGGCGGTTATTGCCGCGCAGACGCCCCATGTTATAAGAATGGATCAGGCGGAAACGACGCTTAACGCGCTCACGAATTTGCGCGCGGAGCTTAAAACAATTGAAGAACAAAATATAAGCATTAAAGCGGCTATTGACGATCTTGATCGCGAAGCTCGCGGCCTTGAGGGAGAAAGCCGGCGCCCGGCATCGGATCTCGCGGCACTCGCATTTAAAAAATTCGGACTTGTAGAAAGAATCGCCGAGCAGTCACGGATTTTATTTGACAGAACAGAGCGGGTTATTAAAGGAGTTTTGGACGAGGACGGGGTGCTTACGGAAAAATTCCTGTCAATGCTTCAGTCCGATCTCCCGCAGGCGCAAAAAGATAACGCCGAATTCAACTCATTATTTGAAGATTTCAGCCGCGTCAATGACGCGATAAAAGCCAAATATTCTGAAATTTCAGGTTCTATCTGACCGCGGTTTTGCGCATTCGGAGCTTATACGTCTTGAAACCGAGCGCTTCCCAGGCGCCGACCGCGCCGATATTTTTAGCGTCAACATTCAATTCCACTTCGCGGAAACCCCGTTTAATAAACCAGCGCTCTGCTTCCAGAAAAAGCTGGCGCAAAGTTCCCTGGCGGCGGTGCGCCGCATCAACCGCGGCATCGGCTATCTTCGCGATATTCATGACGCGAAAATAATACGGCGCCGTTTCTATTTCGGCAATAAGATATCCGATAATTTTTCCTTTTTCCTCGCCGACGAAAATCTTCTTTTTCTTTGATTTCAGGACTCCGGCAATATATTGCTTCAGGCCCCGGTATTCCCTGAAGCGCTTGTAGCGCCAGTCAAGCCGGTTGTGCATATCAATAAGCTGGCGCATCAAATTCAATATCGCCTCAATATCCTCTCTTCTTGCTTCCCTTACGAACATATGATTATTATAGACAGAAAGGAATCGGATGTATAATCATTTTTACGGATATGAGCGAAAACGATTTTAAGAAAAAACTTTCGCCGGAGCAATACCATATAATGCGGGAAAGGGGTACGGAGAAGCCGTTTACCGGTAAATTTTGGAACGAACACGGAGGAGGAATGTACCGTTGTGCCGCCTGCGATTCGAAACTTTTTTCATCTGATGCCAAGTTTGATTCGGGCACCGGTTGGCCGAGTTTTTCGGAGCCGGCGGATCTTAAAAATGTGGAGTTTCGGGAAGATTTGAGTTACGGCATGAAACGTATTGAAGTGCTGTGCAAAAAATGCGGCTCGCATCTGGGTCATGTTTTTGAAGACCTGCCTCCCGGCAGGCAGGCGGTCCTCGGTAAAAATGCGAGGCGGTACTGCATAAATTCATGCGCGCTGAAGCTTGAAAAAAATAAAAGGTCGATAGAGCAGAACAAATAAAATGGATGAAAAAATAAATCCTACGCCGGCTAATGACGGCATGGGCATAAAAAAGAGTTCGTTCATAATGTTTTTCGTTGGTTTAGGAATCGTAGTGGTTGTCGCGGCGCTTGCGGGTGATTTCAAATCGCCTAAGCAAACTGCTTCCGTAAGCGATACGGTTCAAAACGGCTCTACCCAAAACGGGGAAAGAGCCCCGGCACCGAACGAAATTTTAGTTGAAACATTGTTTCAGGGAGCCGGTGAGGCTGCCTCGGCCAGCAGTAAACTGACAGTTCATTATACCGGCCGGCTCGCCGACGGAACGGAGTTTGACAGCTCATTAAACCGCAATATTCCTTTTGAATTCCTGGTTGGGGCGCGATCCGTAATTCCCTGCTGGGATCAAGGGCTTATAGGCGCGCAAGCCGGGGCTAAACTTCGCCTCACTTGTCCGCCGCTTGCCGCCTACGGAGAAACGGGTGTTCCGAACGTTATTCCGCCGAACGCGACATTGACATTTGATGTTGAAGTTTTAGGCGTTGGGGCCGGGAGCGTTCAGGGAGCGCCGGCCGAAGAATAAAATGGTTTTATTTGAAACATTCAAGGAACTGGATATTCGGATTGGCAGAGTAATCGGCGCCGAGCGCGTTTACGATTCGGATAAGCTGATCAAACTCTCGGTTGATCTTGGAACGGAGACCAAAACAATCGTGGCCGGAATCGGAAAGGCATACGCGCCGGAGAATCTGATTAACCAGGAAATCGCCGTGATCGCCAATCTGGAACCACGCGTCCTTATGGGTATTGAGAGTCAGGGAATGCTTTTAGCCGCAAACGACAACGGTCCGGTACTGCTCCGCCCCGAACGCGAGGTTCCGCCGGGTTCAAAGATCTCATAAGAGCAAAGCCGTTTAAAACTAAAACCCCGCTGGCACTAGCGGGGATTTTAGTTATTGCCGCTTTTAGTTTATGGCTTTGAAATCAGCTGAAGCAAGGATCCGATTTGCCTGAGAATCGTATACAGAGTCGCGATCATATGCGAGCGGCTGAAGTAAGGAGTGTAAGTTGTCGGCGGCTCTGGTGTCGGAGTCGGTGTAGGTGTAGGTGTAGGTGATGGCGTAGGCGTGGAAGACGAACCGCAGTCAGATGGACAATTCTCCGGATACTCCCCAACTCCGCAGTAACCGTTGCCGCAGACCTCGGATGGGGTCGGGGTTGGTGAATATGTTGGTGTCGGGGATGGCGACTGGTATGAGCCGCAATCAGCCGGACAAGAACCGGTTGTTTCTCCCGACTCGCAGTAACCGTTACCGCAGACCGCAGCGCCCGAGCTCGGTGACGGAGACGGATAATAACCGGAACAACTGTATGTCGCGCCTCCGCCCATCGGCTGGCAAACTGTTGAATCCGTGTCAGACATACAATAACTGCCCATTGAGTGATAGCCGGATGGACAAGAGCTTGAAGTCGGAGACGGCCATGGCGTTGGCGAAGTCCAACTGCCGCTGCAACCGCTAACCGGCGTAGACGTGCACGAGTACAGCGTTCCGTTTGAAGTCCTGTAGTTTTGCATGAGCGGGTCAAAACATGTGGACGGATCGCTCATTACGTGCCATCCGGAGCCGTATTGAGAACAATTTGTTCCGCCTCCGGTCTGGCACTGGGAAGTACTGAAGGATGAAACCGATGACGATCCGCAGGTTCCGCAAAGAGTAGAATTGCTGCTGCTTACGCAATAAGTCGGAATGGCACTGCCGCCTCCGGCAACGCCGTATGATCCGCTCGGGCACGAACAGCTGCTGCCCCCCCCGGAACCGCCGCAGGCAGGATCAGCCGAGTCAATCCAGCCGTCGCCGTCGTCGTCAATGCCGTTTGAGCAATTTTCCGACGCGCCGGAAATCGCAATGCAAGTGTTGGAACTGGTCCAAGCACAGCCGGAGTTTGAGCTACAGGAGGATTGGCTCGCATATGTAGAGCAACTGCCGCTTGTACCGATAGAACAACCTGAAACGTAATTCGTACTGCACTGCGTAATCGCGCCGTTAGATACATATACCGTCATTGCGCCGTTAAAAGGAATATTCCCGCTCATATAGTGGCAACCGCCTCCGTATGATGCCAGAAGATTATTTTCGCTGGTGGTGCAGGATCCTGGAGTTACGCCTCCGGAAGAATAACAATAGGTTCCGGCCCATGAACAACCGGAGATGGCCTGGCACGAAGATTGCGTGACAGCGCTACCGCAGTTACTGCCATAGTTTGAAACACAATTATTCCCTGAAGTTGACCAATAACAGCCGGAGGTGGAATTGCAGGACGCGGACGATGTATAGGCGCCGCAGCCGCTCGCAGGGCTTCCGCTCTGACAGCTTGATGTCGTGTAATTTGACGGGCTAAGGTGGGTGCTTCCTGTCTGGGACGCGCAATACCTGGTTCCGCTAAAGAAGCCGTCGCAATATGTTCCCTGCGAATACCATGTTGTTGAAGGACAGAAATTATTCCAACAAGGGCAACTATTTGAGCCGCCGGCGTATGTCTGCGCTCCGACATTAGTACTATTAGGCCCGGTGCCGGGAGTCGGAGAGCCGGATGGACTTACGCTTGGGCTCGGCGAGTAAGTCGGGGACGCCGAAGGATAAGGAGACGGCGACGGATAATAGGTATATTTACAATAACTGCCGGTTGCTCCGGAAACGGGTACCCAATCGCAGCTTGGAACAGATTCACAGCTCGCCGAAGTCGTGTAAGTCCCGCAATAGACGGCCGGGGAAGGCGTGGGAGAATACCCCGGTCCGGTGCAGCCCTGCTTCACCGCCGTATCGCCTTGTTTTGCGGAAAACGTCATTCCTCCATTGCAGTAAATCGGTTTACCGTCATTATCGGTGTACATCCAATGACAGCCGGTATCATTATTAAAGAGCGCAAGCACATCCGATGGGCACTGGCTCGTGACCGGACCCGTATAACTTGATCCACAACCGCCGGTCGCGGTCCACTTGCAGCCCGGTTCGCTTTCGCACGAGGCCTGGGTAAATCCGGTGCAGCTCGGAGTTTTACATAGATTTTGAGCCGTATCCCAAACGCAGCCGCCGGCAGATCCGCAGGAGGTTTGGGAAGTATAGCCAGAGCAACTTTTAATGACGGTTTGGCCGTGCGCCGAGTCATCGCAATGGGTGCCGTCATAGTGGTTTGGATACCAGACACAGCCGGCTGATGAACATGATGATTGCGTGTTATAACCTAAACAGCCGCCGGATGAATACGGATATTCGGTAATATCCGAAGCCGAATAACAGCCGCTGTCCGCCGGATAATCAATCTGGCCGTCCTGGTCATTATCATAACCATCGGAACAAGCGGAGCCGCCTCCGATCGGCGATGGCTGGGGTTGAATCGGCCCGCCGCAATCGCTCGGACAAGAAGCGTATGATTCATTTGCTTCGCAAATCTTATTGCCGCAATAATTTATCGGCGGCGGTGACGGAGGCCTAACCGAAACTCCCCTGCAATCATAGTAAGTTCCGCATTCATTTGAAGAATACGTAACGTAGGGCTCCCCGCCGTTCCTCCTGCATTCTTTCGGATCTACGGTCGGGAGCGAAGGGCAAACTGGGCCGACTATGGGCGGCGGCGCGGGTTGAATCACCTGGCAGGCGATTTTAGCTTTAGTAAAATCGCCGGACTGAATCGCGTAAAGGCAGTCCGGAGACACGAACCCAACTACCGGAACTGGCGGGCCGATAAATCCGGGTCCGGGCTGAGTAAATCCGGGTATCTGTCCGGGCGGAAACGTCTGGCCGGTTCCTGGCGGGATAAAGCCGGGATAAGACCCAGTGCCGGTAAAACCGGATGGCTGGCCGTAATACGACGGCGCCTGAAGAGTCGTTTGGAATCGCGTAAACCGCTGAATCGCCTCGTCGCCTTTGATAATCCCCTGGCTCGCTCCGAAGGCGATGCATTCCGGCCCGTGAGCCGGATCAGAGCAATAAGTGCGGCATTCGGACTCGGTCTTGCAGCCGCCCGGGCCGCCTCGGCTCTGAATCACCCGCTCGTACTTTTCCTTGTTTTCAGAACGCCGATCGCTCAAAAGTATCTTTCTTTTTATATTTTCAATAACCCTTAAAACCT
>CAYJCQ010000005.1:0-14193 GCA_964368725.1 uncultured Candidatus Saccharibacteria bacterium | reverse complement strand
TGTACAACCGGATGGAAATTAGGGACTCCGACTCGTGTAAAGCGTATAAAGCCAAGACCGAGTCGTCCTCCGATGAGTTAGCGTAAAAGATGGGGGAATTGGGAATATGACATCAACGAATAGCGAATCTGTTGCGCCTGTCTGCCGGCAAGCAGGAATCTACGAATTCGTAATTCGATGATATGCACACACCTGTTCTTTTAAACGAAGCGATGAATTTGCTCGATCCGCGTCCGGGGGGTTTCATTATTGATGGAACGATGGACGGTGGCGGCTATGCCTGCGAGATGGTTAAGCGCCTTAAGGGCCGGGGAACGTTTATGGGCATTGATTGGGACTGGAAGATGATTGATGAGGTTGATGAAAAACTTAAGGATTGCGAACGGCAGGGCACGAAAGTACTTCTCGTAAACGACAATTTCGCGAACATTCAAGAATTGTTGATTGCTCACGGCCTTGGGGAAGCGGACGGCATAGTGCTTGATTTGGGATTTTCATCCGAACAGCTGGAGTCATCAGGTAAGGGATTCAGTTTTATGAAAGACGAGCCGCTTATCATGACCTACGCGCCCGATGCCATACCGGTCAGGGAATTGATCCGCCGGCTTTCGGAAAGCGAGCTTGGAGAAATTATCCGCGAGTTCGGAGAGGAGCGTTATGCGGCGCGCATAGCAAACGCGATTAAGACGAGGGATAAGCGCGCGAGAATAGAGACAACCAAGGATATGAGGGAAGCGATAGTTCAGGCGGTTCCAGGGAGTTATGAGAGGGGTCGTATACATCCGGCAACGAGAACCTTCCAAGCCCTGCGCATCTATGCTAACCGCGAGCTTGAGAATCTTCAGAAACTTCTGGATTTTCTTCCGAAGATTCTCAAGCCCGGCGGCCGGGCAGTAGTCGTGTCATTCCATTCATTGGAGGACAGAATCGTGAAAACAAAATTCCGCGCATACGCGGCCGAGGGGAAAATGGAAATTTTAACGAAAAAGCCCGTTACGCCGGACGCGCGTGAGGTTGATGCGAATCCACGTTCCAGGTCGGCAAAACTAAGGGCAGTAGTAATGAAATAACTTATGACTAATGACTAATAACATTAACGCGTTATGAGTTATCAGTCATAAGTTATAAGTTTTCAGAACGATATGACCATAATTGAACCGAACAAAAGAAAAAAGGCGGCTAGGAAGGTGATTTTCGGTTTCGGGCCGATCGCAGCTGTCGTTTTAACCGGCGTTGCCGCGAGTATATGGCTTTATAGCGATATTGTGGAATTGCGGCACGCGGTTCAGGACGGTGAAGTTAACCTTCAGGAATTGATTGTTGAAAACGCCGAACTAAAAAACCGGTTTTTTGACCTGGTTGATGCCGACGCGCTTTCCGAGATAGCCGAGAAAGGCGGATTGGTTCTGGAAAAATATCCTTCTTATCTGGGCGCGGCTACCAAAAAACTCGCGAATAGCAATTAAAAAAATGCGTTTACGGGCAATTTTTATCATCGCGGTCTTTGTTCTTTCCTTTTCAGCGCTTTTTTTTAAACTTTACGATCTTCAAATCAAAAAAAGCGAGATTTATTCTTTAAAAGCCCAGGCCCAGAATATTAACTCCGGCTTTTTTGCTCCGCGCCGCGGCATAATATATTTCACCGATAAAAACGGCAATCCGGCTCCGGCGGCCATGAACCGCCTCTATCCGGTATTGTTCGCCGTTCCGAAACAAATTTCCGACCCCGTGAGAACCGCCGAGATTTTGACTCCGATAATAGGCGCGGAAAAAGAAGTGTTGGCGCGTAAATTATCAAAACCAGGCGATCCGTACGAACTCCTCGCGTCTAAACTTACGGACGAGCAGGTCGCGGCGTTTAAAGCAGCCGCTCCCGAAGGCGTGTTTTTGGACCGGGAGGAATTCCGGTTTTATCCGGCAGAAACCCTTGCCGCTCACGTTTTGGGATTTGTCGGGCCGAGCGGCGACGATGACAAGGAGCGGGGGCGTTACGGATTGGAAGCATATTTTGAAAACGATCTTGCCGGAAAAGCCGGTTATGAGGAAAGCGGAAAGCTTGTTGGGCCGGTTGACGGCAGCGATGTAGCGCTCACAATTGACCGTACAATCCAGGCGCAGGCGGAAGAAATTCTTACTAAGACCATTGAGGCTAATAAGGCGACTTCTGGAACGGTAATTGTCCAGGAACCGAAGACGGGCAAGATTTTGGCTTTTGGAAATTACCCGACTTTTAATCCGGGAAGTTACGCCGAGTCGGCAGTCAGCGTTTTCTTGAATCCCGGAGTGCAGTCGGTTTACGAACCGGGTTCGGTTTTTAAAATCATAACTATGGCGGCCGGAATTGATTCGGGCAAAATAACTCCAGATACGGTTTATACGGATACCGGATCGCTCACTTTAAACGGCAAAACCATCAGGAATTACGACGGCAAGGTTTACGGCAGAACTACGATGGCTAAAGTGATTGAAAATTCAATTAACACCGGCGCCGCTTTCGCCGAATCAAAAACCGGCCATGACAATTTTTACCGTTATGCGGTGAATTTCGGTTTTAAAAGTAAGACCGGCATTGAATTGCCCGGAGAAGTTTCCGGCAGCTTGAAAAGTTTGGAGCGCGATGCCAGGGACATAAATTTCGCCACTGCTTCTTTCGGCCAGGGCGCGGCGGTGACCCCGATTGAGCTTATTTCCGCGGTATCGGCAATCGCCAACGGCGGAGTGCTGATGCGGCCGTATCTAGTAAGCCGTGACGATCCCGAGACGGTGAGGCGCGTCATAAAACCGGAGACAGCCGAGCAGGTGACAAAAATGATGGTTGCGTCGGTTCAAAAAGCGAAAGTCGCTCACATTCCAAATTTTAAAGTTGCCGGCAAAACCGGTACGGCGCAAATTCCAGATTTTAAACGCGGCGGCTATACCGAGGAATTTATCCATACTTTCGCCGGATTCGCGCCGGCGTCAAACCCGCGCTTTACCATTCTTTTCAAAATAGACAAGCCGAAAGTCGGCCCTTTGGCTGGCTATACGGTTGTGCCCGCATTTCGCGAATTGGCGGAATTCATGCTTAACTATTTGAATATCCCGCCGGATAATCTGCCGCCGTCACCGGCCGTTTCTCCGGAAGATGAGTAAAAATATGGCATCAAAACCGCTGCAAATTGTCGCGAAAATATTGAAGCTACTCGCGTCGTTTACCATAAGCAAATATCGGCCGGGCGTAATCGGCATTACCGGCAGCGTAGGCAAAACCTCCGCCAAGGAGGCCGTAAGAATGGTTCTCCGCGGCGTGCGCGAAGCGCGCGAGAGCCGAGGCAATTTCAACAGTGAGATCGGATTGCCGCTTACGGCACTGGGACAGTGGCGTGATGAAGAAATCGCACTTTTCAGCCGGGAATATCCTTTGGGCGCAAATCGCTTCCGAAAATTAAGGTTTCTCCTCAAGGTAATTCTGATTTCAATCTGGCGTCTTATATTCGGCAGACGCCGTTCATATCCGGAATTGCTGATTTTGGAATTTGGAGCCGACAAACCGGGAGATATCAAATATTTGCTTCAAGTAGTGAGGCCGCAGATTGCGGTTGTGACTGCGGTGGGCGAAGTGCCTGTCCATGTTGAATTTTACAGCTCTCCTGAACAAGTGGCGCGGGAAAAAAGCCGGTTGGTTGAACAACTGCCGTCAAACGGTTTTGCAGTTTTGAACGCCGATGATGAGGCGGTGCTCGCGATGCGTGAAAGGACAAGAGCGCATGTTATAACTTTCGGTTTTGGAGAGGACGCGGAAGTGCGCATCACTAATTTTGAAAACCGCACGGGAAACGGCAGGCCGGCGGGAATCGCTTTTAAGCTGCAATACGGGGGCAGTTTTGTGCCTTTAAAAATGGAGAATTGTTTTGGCAGGCCGGCCGCGATGTCAGCCGCAGCTGCCGCCGCCGTCGGCATTGTCTTCGGGATGCATCTCGTTAGGATCGCAGAAGCGCTTTCGCTCTATCAGCAGCCTCCGCACCGGACCCGCCTTATCGCGGGCATAAAGGGTTCGGCGGTACTTGACGATTCTTATAACGCCTCACCGTTGTCAATGGCAGCGGCAATTGACATAGCTAAGAACTTGCCGGCGTCCCGCAAGATTGGTGTTTTGGGGGATATGCTTGAACTAGGAGAATATTCCCTGGAAGCCCATGAACGCGTCGGCCAGCTCGCCGCGAAAGTATTTGACGTCTTAATTACGGTTGGATCGCGCGGTAAATTGATTGCCGCTTCGGCCGCCGAGAGCGGCATGAGCAAGCGAAGCATCTTCTCCTTCGATTCCGCCGAAGAAGCGATCCCGAAGCTCGACAGCTTGATTCGCAAGGGTGATTTGGTTTTAATTAAAGGGTCTTGGGCAATGCATCTTGATCGTTTGGTGCATGCCGTAAAGCAATTATAGCTCCTATCGTCTAGTGGCCTAGGACACAGCGTTCTCAGCGCTGGAACCGGGGTTCGATTCCCCGTGGGAGCGCATGCGCCTGAATTACGTCAGAAAGATCATGAGCGACAGTTTTATAAGCGTACCTTTGATCGGTGCGCTTGCGGTTCTTTTGACCGCTTCCATAGCCGTTTACGCGTCGTTGCGGAACACCGATCATCTTCTGGTTATCCATTTCGTCGGGGGCGGCGGCATTGATTTTTTGGGCGATCTTGGAGACATGGTTAGTATTATTGCTTCAGCAATCGTCGCCTCGCTGGTAAATTCAGCGCTTATATTTTTCTTTTATCCGAGAATTCAGATTTTATCCCGCCTGATTGCGTTCTTCACGCTCTTTTTCGCGGTCTTGATTTTAATAGCGGTAGGGGTTATCATATCAGTCAATTGATTTATCAGCGAATAGCGAATTCTGCACGAATTTTCGAATAGCGAATCTGGTATTCGTAAATTCGCAATAGATTCGTTATTCGTTGATTAAGTAAAATATGTTTGCGGTAATAGAAACCGGCGGCAAACAATACAAGGTTGCCGAAGGGCAAAAAATTAGAATTGAGAAAATTACGGGTAATTCCGGCGATGCCGTCAATTTTGACAGGGTGCTTTTGGTCGTAAACGGCGATGACGCGAAAGTCGGTACGCCGACGGTTTCCGGCGCGAAGGTGGAGGCAAAAGTTTTAAGACAAGCGCGGGGCGATAAGAAAATAGTTTTTAAGTATCATTCAAAAACTCGTTATAGGAAGAAAAAAGGCCACCGACAGGAATTTACGGAAGTGGAGGTAACGAAAATTAGTGAGTAGAAAGTAGAGAGTGGTGAGTATAAATATGGAAGTAAAAAAAGAGGCGCGCGGCGCCTCTTTTTGTTTTGTCCGATGGCGTTATACTTGGATATATATGATTATAGTTTTTACCGGCAACGGAAAAGGTAAGACAACGGCCGCTTTGGGCCAGGCGTTCCGCACGCTCGGTCGCGAGAAGCGCGTCTTAATGATTCAATTCATCAAAGGGCCTTGGCGCTCCGGCGAAGATTACTTCGCCGAGAAATTCCAAATTCCAAATTCCAAATTCCAAATAAAAAAAATGGGGCTTGGGTTTGTGGGTATTTTGGGCGATCAGTTGCCGAAGGAGCGGCACGCGGAGGCGGCGCGGGCGGCGCTCGCGTATAGCAAAGAGCAAATAGCAAATAGCAAATGGCATCTCATTATTTTGGACGAAATAAACGTCGCAACTTCCTTGGGACTACTTACAAAAGAAGAAGTGTTGGAGGTGCTTAAAACCGTTCCTGATGAAAAGTTTGTGATACTGACTGGCCGGGGCGCGCCGCAGGAATTTATTGATCGTGCTGATCTGGTCACCGAAATGAAAGAGATTAAGCATCCGTTTAATGACGGCAAAATGGCGAAGATAGCGATGGAATTTTGACTATCAACGAATAGCGAATTCTGCACGAATTTTCGAATAGCGAATCTGGTATTCGTAAATTCGCAATAGATTCGTTATTCGTTGATGACCAGCAATGAGATTGCATGATATTGCTTTTTGGTTTATTGCCTTTTTTCTTGTTGGTATCTTTCTGGGGAGTTTTATTGCCGGTTGGGAGCAGGGGTTATTGGTCGCCGTGCTCGCGGCGATCTTTGTTGCGGCGTTTATAGGCGCATTCGGTAAATACGAGCTAGCCGCGATCTCTTTAGCAATATTTTTAGGCGCGGGATATTATTTTCTCTGCGACGTCCGGGCGGGCAATATCACGATACCGTTTGGAGAAAAAACAACGGTGGCGGGATTTATAGAAAAAGTTTCTGTCGGACTTGAGAAACAGGATATTGTTTTGAGATTGGAAACGCCGCATAAAGGGAAAATCAAAATTACCGCGAACAGGTATCCTTCATGGGAATACGGCGATAGAGTGGAGGCGGAAGGATTGATCAAGGAGCCAAGCGAACGATCGCGTGATCGTCTGGCAAAAGACGGCATATACGGGACCGTGGGTTTTCCAAAGATTGCACTTCTTGAGCGCGGCACCGGATCGCCGATAAAGTCGGCGCTTTTTAAGACAAAATCGCTTGCCGAATCAGCGATACATAAAGCCCTTCCGCCAGAGAAAGCCGCGTTTATGAGCGGCTTGCTTTTGGGCGAAACCGCCGAATTTTCAAAAGAATTCAGAGAGAAAATGAGCGTGACCGGTACGAGCCATTTGGTCGCGCTCTCCGGTTACAATATCGCGATTGTGGCGCAGGGCGTGGCGGCTGTTTTGGGTTTTTGGCTTTCCCGTCGTAAAACCTTTTTACTTTCTACATTAGCCATTATTCTGTTTGTGATTATGACCGGCGCCGAAGCATCGGTCGTGCGCGCGGCGATTATGGGTTTTATCGTTCTTCTCTCGGGACAGGTTGAACGCGTCCATAGCTTTAGGAATTCGCTCGCTGTTGCCGCGTTCTTTATGGCGCTCGTAAACCCGCGGGTGCTTGTGTGGGATATCGGTTTTCAGCTCTCATTCGCGGCTGTGATGGGCATTGCGTATTTGAAGCCCGCGATAGAGAAGATTTTTAAAATTTCACCGGAGCCGGGAATTCTTAGGTGGAAGGAGAATTTATTCACGACTGTTTCAGCCCAGCTCGCGGTGATCCCTATATTATTCACGCAATTCGGTTCGTTTTCACCGATCGGATTTGTGACCAATGTTTTAATTCTTACCTTTGTTCCGCTTACTATGTTTTTTGGATTCCTCACGGTGGCGGCATCGCTCTTCTCGTCATATCTCGCAATGTTGATCGGCTGGATAGCTAATGTATTCGTAAGCTACTAAATTTGGGGGATGGCCGGGTTTTCAAAAATGCCCGAAAAAACCACGACTGCATCTTTCCCGATTTGGATTTCGCTGATTTACTATGCTTTTCTTGTGATATTGATTATCTATGCTCGTAGAAGGCGGCATGCATCTTTGTTCCTTAGTCATTAGCGTTATTTTGAGAGCATTAGCATTATTAGCGATTACTCTCTATGGAGTTCATCAAACAGCATAAAAATTACCTGGTTTTTCTAGCGGTATTCGCGATTTTTGATTTTTTCGTGTGGAGGGCGGTTTTCGCGAACGCGGAAAGCTATGAGACCGCGCTCTATTTTTTGGACGTCGGGCAGGGCGACAGTCAATTAGTGAATCTCGCGGGTGGCGTCCAGATTATGATTGACGGCGGCCCGGCAACAACGCGTGTTTTGCAGGAACTTTCGGAAATTCTCCCGCCCGGCGACACTTATATTGATTTGCTCGTGATGACCCATCCGCAACTGGACCATTTTGGAGGCTTTATTGATGTTTTGAAAAAATACGAAGTCGGCGCTTTTATCGGAAACGGCAGAAAAGCGGAAATTAGCGCTTATACCGAACTGGAAAATGTAATCGCGGAGAAAAACATTCCGTACATCGTACTCGGGGAAGGGGATAAAATCCGCTACGGCGAACATGTATTCTCGGTTTTATCTCCGAATACAAGAGAGCTCGCGAGCAAGGAATTAAACGATACGAGTTTAGTCATCCAGTTTACGTCCGGCAACTTGAAAGCGCTATACACCGGCGACATCGGATTTAAAGGCATTAACGTGGAGAAGCGATTGGCAGATGAATACGATCTTTCCTCGTCCGTCCTCAAAGTCCCGCACCACGGATCAAAATTTTCTTCAAGCAAGGCATTTGTGGAAGATATAAAACCGGCAGTTGCCGTAATCGGCGTAGGCAAGAATTCCTACGGCCACCCGACAAAAGAGGCGATTGCGAGGATCATGGAAAATGGAACAAGGATAATGAGAACCGATCAAAACGGAACCATCAAGATTGTGGTAAGCGGCGATAAGCTAAGAATATACGCCGAAAAACCCTGATTTTATTAGGGCGGTTTTGGACTTGCAATTCTTACTATAGTATGTTATACTTATAAAGTATCGGGTGTACCGATATGCTCTTGGGAAAAGGGCTTAAATCAGCTCTTCTAAATAACTATGAAGCGCAACCGTCCGTTTGTCATACTCGCGGGCATTTTGGTTCTGCACTTCGGCGGCAAGTGGCTAGTGATGCGCTTTTGGCCGTCGGTCTTCGGAACGATTCCGCGAGTTCACGACATTGGCAATCCTAACTGATCCCGCTTAGCGGGAGAAGGGAGTAAGGCGGATGCTCCGCCGTTTGTCTGATAGACAGCTCTTTGTTCTCACCGTAGCCGTGATTATCGCGGTTCCGGTGATCGGCTTGTTCATCGAGCTGAGCAAGTAAGCCAGCAAGTAGGTCGCCGCCGAGGATCGAGGAACAAAACCTCCCCTCGGCGCTTTTTATTTTTAGAGTTTTTTGGTACACTTTTATTATTGTGAGAATTTTAACCAAAGAGATTATCGGTAAAGAAGGCGAAAAAATTGAACTTATCGGCTGGGTGGGGGCGAGGAGGGACCACGGCAAAATCATCTTTATTGATTTGCGGGATCGGAGTGGCGTTGCCCAGCTTGTATTTGTGCCTAAGGAAAAGCACGTGTATGAAAAGGCGGAGAAGCTTCGGCCTGAATGGGTGATTAGAGTTGAAGGAATTGTTGCCAAGCGGCCAAAGGGGATGGAGAACGACAAGATTCCGACCGGTTTAGTTGAGGTGCAGGTGAGCCATTTGGAGGTTGTCAGCGAAGCGGAAACGCCGCCCATAGCGCTCGATACCGACGGCCTTGAGATCGGGGAAGAGTCGCGGATGAAGTACCGCTATCTTGATTTGCGCCGCGATCGACTCGCGAAAAATATCCGCATGCGGCATAAAATCATTCAGTTTATGCGCGAGTTTTTGACCGCAAAGGATTTTGTGGAAATTGAAACGCCGATTCTGGGCAAGTCCACGCCCGAGGGCGCGCGCGACTATATCGTACCTTCACGTCTCCATCACGGCAAATTTTACGCGCTTCCACAAAGCCCACAGCAGTATAAGCAATTGCTTATGGTCTCCGGTTTTGAGCGGTATTTCCAAATCGCCCGTTGTTTCAGGGACGAAGATACGCGCGGCGACAGACAGCCGGAGTTTACCCAGCTGGATTTGGAAATGAGTTTTGTGACTCAAGAGGATGTTATGAATCTGACCGAGGAGCTTTATACATCGCTCGTGGAAAAACTTTATCCAAACCACCATATTTCAAAAAAACCGTTTCCGCGCCTGCATTACGCGGACGCGATGGAGGAGTATCAAAGCGACAAGCCGGATCTGCGTGACAATAAAAATGACCCGAATGAGCTTGCGTTTGCTTTTGTGGTTAACTTCCCGATGTTTGAGTACAAAGAAACAGAGAAAAGGTGGGACGCAGTACACCACCCGTTTACTATGCCGCAGGTAAAGGATAAAAAAGAGTTTATGGAGATGTTCAGGCAAGATCCCTAAAAAATTCTTTCTTATCAGTACGATTTAGTACTAAACGTCTATGAAGTGGGCGGCGGGTCAATCAGGATACACGATCCGGAGCTTCTAGCCGCCGTTTTTGAAGTTATGGGCAACAAACGCGAGGATATTGAGGCGAAGTTCGGACACATGCTTCAGGCGTTCAAATACGGAGTGCCGCCGCACGGAGGGATCGCTCCGGGTATTGACCGATTAGTCATGGTGCTTCAGAATGAACCGAATATTCGCGAGGTAATCGCTTTCCCTAAAACAGGAGACGGCAGGGACCTGATGATGGGAGCGCCGTCTGAAGTCGAAAAAGGGCAGTTAAAGGAGCTTGGGATAAAAACGGAAAAATAACATGCATCCAAAAGAAGAAAAAACATTTTTAATGATCAAGCCGGACGGGGTCCGTAAGGGTTTGATTGGCGAGGTGATTAAGCGCCTGGAACAGCGCGACATGAAAATCGTAGCTTTGGAAATGTTTCAGCCAATTAAAGATCAGATTGACGGCCATTACCCCAAGGATGAAAAATGGGTCACTCGGCTTGGAGAAAAGACGCTTGCGACATATGCGAAGTACGGCTACGACGCTAAAAAAGAGCTAGGAACTAGCGACGCTTCAAAAATAGGCAAAGAAGTGAGGAAGTGGCTTGTGGACTATATGACTTCGGCGCCTCTGGTGCGCATGGTTGTGCAGGGCATACACGCGGTAGATATGGTAAGGAAAATCGCTGGGCCCACGATGCCGTATCAGGCCGATATGGGCACGATTCGGGGAGATTTTTCATCTGATTCTCCCGCTTTAGCCAATAGCGAGAAACGCGCGGTCAGGAATTTGGTGCATGCCTCGGAAACCCCGGAGGAGGCAAAGCATGAAATTGAGTATTGGTTCGGCAAAAAGCCGATTTTTAGCTATAAACGGTTTGGGGTAGACGAGTAAACATAGCATCGAAATAAGGAATTTTGGTGCGAATTTACGATTTTTGCGTCATTTATTCGTAAATTTGTAATAGATTCGCGATTCGCTGATATACCCTGTGACAAAACACATGGTTCGCTCGTTGTACTAGTTGATCCCGCTCATTGCAAGTTCCGGATCAAATAATTTTATACAGGGAGGGCGATAGAATCGGCTCCCGTGGGGGCCAGATTGAGCCCACCCACCTGGATTTAGCCGGGAACTCAAGAGGGCGGGATTCGATAAGATCTGCGAAAGCGGGTCTTTTCGAATAGACGGGATTTATCCACAAGGTTGTCCACATTTTTGGGCTTTTTTTATTGGTTTATCCACATTTTATCACCCAGCGGCTATTGATTTATGCCGGTTTTTTAAGCAATATTAATAAGGTCTTGCTCATAAGTACCGGATCAAACAATATTTATGCATCAGGAGGACTGATTATCCATGCCCGTGGGTTGGGATAGAGTCCGCCACTTTGTGCAAAAGCCGGGGATACTTTAGAGCCAGGACCGAGGGGTTGGGGCCGTGCAGAGCGGCCTTAACCGTTGTCTAAAGAGTTTTAAAAGGAGATTTTGGCGCCGGAGTGGCGTCTTTTTTGTTTTACCTTTAGAATCTATTGAATGGCCGAAAATATCAGAAATTTCGTAATTATCGCTCACGTTGACCACGGCAAAAGCACGCTCGCGGACCGTTTTCTTGAGATTACCGGAACCGTTCCGGAACGCAGGATGAAGCCGCAATATCTTGACCAGTTGGAGCTTGAGAGGGAAAGGGGGATAACCATCAAGATGGCACCGGTGCGGATGGTGTATCGCCCATCAACGAATAACGAATCCATTGCGGATAAACGAATTAGCAAATTCATGCCTGCCGGCAGGCAGGCGCAACAAGATTCGCTATTCGCTGATGAATATATTCTAAACTTGATAGATACCCCAGGACATAGCGATTTTTCCTACGAGGTTTCCCGCGCGTTGACCGCGGTTGAGGGCGCGATTCTGCTCGTTGACGCTACCCAGGGAATTCAAGCCCAGACATTGGTCAATTTTGAGGCCGCCAAAAAAGCTGGGCTTACGATTATCGGCGTGGTCAATAAAGTTGATGCGGCAAGCTCTGAACAGTCGGCCGAGGCGGTTAGGGAAGTTTCCGCACTGCTCAAAGTTCCGATTGGAGAAATCGTTCTCGTCTCCGGGAAGACAGGGCAGGGCGTACAAGAACTTCTTCACGCGGTAGTGTGCAGAGTACCTCCGCCCGCAATAAGGCAAGATTCTTCGCCGCAGGCGCTTATTTTTGACTCGGTCTATCACGATCATAAAGGCGTGATTGCCTACGTGCGCGTTTTCTCCGGCGTTTTCTCCGGCGCCGATTTCAAGGAAATCGGGTATTTTATGCCCGAACTTTCCTCCGCGAGAGAACTTAAATCCGGCGAGATCGGTTATATCGCCACAGGAGTGAAAGATCCTGGGAAGATTAAAATCGGCGGCACGATAGGCGAGCCCCAGCTTCCGGGCTACCAAGAGCCGAAACCGCTCGTCTTTGTATCGTTTTATCCCGAAGACCCGTCGGCCTATGATCAGCTGCGGCAGGCGATCGCGCGTCTGCGCCTAAACGACGCCGCCCTTCATTTTGAACCGGACATGAGCGAAGTTTTGGGCAGGGGGTTCAAAGGCGGATTTTTGGGGCGGCTCCATTTTGAAATCACCGCCGAGCGCCTGGCGCGTGAGTTCAAAATCTCCACAGCGCACAGCTTTCCTTCGGTGGCATACGAAGTAAAATTGCGCGCCAACGGCTGGATTGGAATTACTAGTCCCCGTGAATTCCCGGACGATCCGGCCGAGGTCCTGGAGCCGATGACCCGCGTTGAGATCCTTACGCCCCCAAAATATCTAGGCGGCATACTTAATCTTAAGGAGATGTTCCGTTTTTCGGATATCTCGGTTTCCGTTTCCGGCAGTAAAACCAGAATCTCGGCTAAACTTCCGCTCGGTGACTTAGTGAGCGATTTGGACGACAAGCTTAAGTCGGTTTCAGAGGGTTTTGCTTCTTTGAGTTACGATCAAATCGGCTTTGAGCCCGGCGCGGTTCTAAAGCTGGAAATCCTTGTCGCCGGACATATCGTGCCGGGGCTAACCAGAATCGTCCACGAAAATCGGCTTGAGCGCGAAGCCCGAGAAACCGTTCAGAAGCTCAAAGAGCTTTTACCTCGCGAACAGTTCATTCAGGCGGTTCAGGCGCGCGTCCGGGGCCGCGTCATAGCGCGTGAAACCATACCCGCTCTCCGCAAAGACGTTACCGGCTATCTCTATGGAGGCGATCGTACCCGCAAGATGAAGCTTTGGAAGAAACAACAGAGAGGCAAGAAAAAGCTAAAAGATATTGCCGAACGCGGACCGGTTAAAATTCCCGCCAATATATTCAAAGAGCTATTAAAAAGATAGATGAATATGGGCGCGGTTCGCTTTCTGTGTTAATATAAAGGCGTGAAAATTGTTATTTTCGCGGCGCTTATTATATTGACCGGCGCGATAGGAATCCAGCTTTACCGACTTTACGGTGAAAGGGCCGCGCTTGTCCGCGAGGCACAGCGAATTAACGATCGCGTTAAAACGATGAGCTCGGAAAACAAGAGTATTTCCGAGGACATAGAATATCTTTCCAGCTTTGACAATTTGGTAAAAGAGCTTAAGTCGCTTTTCAACTATCGGAGACCAGGCGAGAAATTATACATAATCGTTCCGTCGGACAAGCCCGAGAATATTGTTCAATGAGCAGCAAAAAAATTTTGATTGTTTTTTTGGGAATGATTGGATTGGGCCTTTCCGGTTTCTACCTGATACAATTCGGCGCGTATCCGGTGGCGATTGTCGGTTCCTCCATGATCAGCGCGCGATCGCTTGAGACGACAGCGCTTTCGGCACACCGATATTACAGCCAGTCGCTCAAAGCTTATGGAGAAGAGCGGCCCGGTGAAATTCTGGAAGATCACGGAACCATTCTTGAATTGCGCCGGGCGGCGCTTGACCGCTTGATAGAAGACGCTATTATCCACCGCGAGCTGAAAGCGCGGCTCGGCGAAACATTGGAATCAGCGGTAACTAAGAAACTTGACGGGCTTACGTTCGGAGATAATACCGAAGACGCTGTTTCCGTTCTTTACGGACTCACATTTGCCGAATTCCGGGAGATGGTTTTGGTGCCTAAAGCGCGCGAGGAGATTCTCGCCGGGCGCGTTTTCGGAGAAGGCGTTTCGGATTTTGAAGAATTGCTGAAGAAGTCGCGCCAAGGGGTTAAAGTGATAATTCTCGCGCCGGATCTTGCCTGGGATGGCGAAAAGGTAGCGATAAAATGAGTGATTTTGGATTTATCGAAATTGTGATGCG
>CAYJCQ010000004.1:0-14232 GCA_964368725.1 uncultured Candidatus Saccharibacteria bacterium | reverse complement strand
AAACTCCTCGCCGTGCGGCCGAAACTACGGTAACACTTATTTATTATCTAATGCGCATCAACCCCCTAATTTCATAAAGGTTTTTTGAAAGTGTCGGGCTGCCGGGGCTTGAACCCGGTCTATATGCACCCCATGCATACGTACTACCCATATACTACAGCCCGTCGTTAAGTATTTTCGTAATTTCGTATCTTTTCGTATTCCGTAGCCAATCTTAATTAACAAAGGGTCTCTTCTTCGCGAGACTCTTTATACACTTCGTGCAAACAAAACCGCGCTTGCCGTTGGGCAAAGTCGTTTTTTGGAGATTAGGATATTTTCTTGACCAGTTGGTCGGATTGTAATGGCCGCGCAAGAGTTTCCTCGTTCCGGCCATGATTGATCCCTTGCCGCAGTTTTCACATTTTTTCATAATACAGGCATTGTATCAGATAGGCTGCGGATTGTAAACATTTTATCCATAGCGGTAATTTCACTTTTTGTTCCAGCCGTTCTACACTGGTCTTGATGTCAGACACGGTGGAACAGGTTAAATCGCGCCTTGATATTGTGGATGCGCTGCGGCAATATATCGCGGTTATTCCGGCCGGCAGGAATTTTAAGGCGCTCTGCCCGTTTCATAAGGAGAAAACACCCTCTTTTGTAATCTCGCCGGAGAAGCAGGTTTGGCATTGTTTTGGATGCAACGCCGGGGGCGACCTGATCACCTTTGTAATGCGCTACGAGAATCTGGAGTTTATTGAAGCCCTGAAAGTCCTTGCTGAAAAAGCCGGCATAGATATGAAAATCTCCGGAGGCAGGGATGAGCGGCAGTATCAGGTTTTATACGATATCAACCGCGCGGCCAAGGAATTTTACCGGAAACAGCTTACGGTGGAAACCGCCTCCGGCGCGAAAGCGCTTGAGTATTTTAAAAACAGGGGCCTTAAAGAAGAAACAATAGGCGAGTTTGAATTGGGTTTCGCGCCTAATACCTCCGATGCCTTAACTCGCTATCTTCTTAAAACCGGATTCAAAATTGACGAAATTGAGCGTGCCGGGCTCGCGTCCAAAACCGAGCGCGGCACCTATTGGGACAGGTTTAGGAACCGGCTGATGTTCCCTCTTTGGAATACGTTTGGGAAAGAGATTGCGTTTACCGGCCGGTTAATGCCGGACGCCGCGGACACGTCAGTGGGAAAATACGTGAATTCTCCGGAAACGCCCGTTTTTTCAAAATCGCGCCTGCTCTACGGTTTTCACAAGGCCAAGACCGCGATTCGCGATTCGCGCCTTGCGGTTCTGGTGGAGGGCCAGATGGATTTGATTATGGTCTGGCAGGACGGAGTACAAAATGCGATCGCGACATCAGGCACGGCTCTGACCGTGGAGCATTTGGTACAGCTTAAACGCCTTGCCGATACGGTCGTGGTCGCTTATGACAACGATGAAGCAGGGCAGGCGGCTTCCGAGCGCGTTATTGATCTTGCCGGCGGCAGGGATTTTTTCGTAAAGGTAATAAGGCATGACACGGTTAAAAACGAGCCGGCTCTAAAAGACGCCAAGGATCCGGCCGACATAGCGCTTTCCAGCCCTGGGTTTTTCGCGAAGCTTATTGCCGAGGCAGAACCGGCGATGCGCTATTATTTTACCCGCCATCTGCCGGCGCGGGGCAGAGAGGTCAATATTATTGATTTAAAAAGGGCGATCCGCACGGTGCTTTCAAAAATTAAAGCGCTCGCGAGTCCGATTGAGCAGGCGCATTGGGTATCCGAACTTTCAAAAAAAACCAGCGTTCCCGAGAGCCATCTTTTTGAAGAACTTAATGCGCTGAAATTGACCGGCGTTCCGGTGCGCGGCGAGGAGACGGCCAGCCAGGCATCGCCTTTGGACAGGAATTTTACCCGCCAGGAACTTATATCGCAGAAATTACTCGGCTTCGCGGCGGCAAATCCGGAATGCCGAACCAAAGTAGAAGAACACATTTCATTCCTGCCGGAATCATATCAGAAGATCGCGGCAGCGCTTTTTGGCGGCGCGACCTCGGCTCTTGAGCCGGAACTTTCTGAACTCGCGTCATTGATAAGTTTGCGTTCCGCTCTTGAACGGAGCGGCGGGGCAAGCGAGCCGGAATTCAAAGACCTGCTTCGTTATCTTAAAACCGAACATTATCGGAAAATGCGCGACGGACTTGGATTGAAGATTCGCGAAGCAGAGGCCTCCGGAGACGCGGAGGCGCTTGCTTCGTCGCTCAAGGAGTTTGACCGTTTATCTAAAGAAATCTACAATATCTGATAATACTCGCGAATAAGCGCTAATAGACGATTCTCGCTAATATTCGCGACAAATTTTATTTTTATGGCAAAAAAGTCAAGGAAAAAGAAGATAAAAGCGAAGAAGACAAGCAGGTTAAGAAGGATAAAGAAAGTTTCCAAGAAATCAAAGAAACTGACCAAAAAGTTAGCCGCTGAGCTTGAGTCGCACGAACAGGCGCTTAAAGAACTTGTGGAGCGCGGCAAGAGCCGAGGATTCGTGACTGACGGCGAGGTTCTACATCATTTTCCTAATATTGAGGAGAATGTGGTTTTTTTAGAACAGGTTTACGAAGTTCTTGAAAAAGAGGGTATTAAAGTGGTTGAAACAAGCCAGCTTATAGAGCTTCCGAAAGATGAGGTAAGCGCCAAAGAGCTTGAAGAGGCGGTTAGCGTCCCCGGCATTGACGAACTGCCTGACTCGGTTCAGATGTATCTTAGGGAGATAGGTAAGACCCCGCTTTTGACTTCGCAGGAAGAAAAAGATCTTGCCAAAAAAATTGAAAAGGGCGACGAGGAGTCGCGGCGCAAGTTTATTCAGTCCAATCTCCGGCTTGTGGTTTCCATAGCCAAGCGCTACGTGAACCGTTCGCCCAACCTTTCGCTCTTAGATCTGATTCAGGAAGGCAACATCGGGCTTTCAAGGGCGGTGGATAAATTTGATTACCACCGCGGCTTCAAATTTTCCACTTACGCGACCTGGTGGATTAGGCAGGCTATTACCCGCGCCTTGGCCGATCAGTCCCGCACCATCCGCATTCCGGTTCATATGGTTGAGACGATCGCGAAATATACTCAGGCGAGGCGGCGGCTCACACAGGAGCTCGGCCGAGATCCTTTACCAGAAGAGATCGCGGTTGAAATGGGGTTGCCAGTTCAGAAGATCCATCATATCCAGAAAATATCCCAGGAGGTGATTTCATTGGAATCGCCGGTTGGAGACGATGATGAGGATTCTCTACTCGCGGAGTTCATTCCCGACGAAAAGAATCTCACTCCGGCGCAAGTCGCGGCGCAGGGACTTTTGCGCGAAAAGATCCGTGAGATTTTGATTGATCTCGCGCCTCGGGAACAACTTATTTTAAAAATGCGTTTTGGATTAGACGACGGCATCACCCACACTTTAGAGGAAGTCGGTCAGAAGTTCGGCGTGACGCGCGAGCGCATCCGCCAGATTGAGGCCAAGGCCTTGATAAAAATTAGGGAACACGGCAAGGCGCATATGCTGGAAGGATACTGACGGGGAATCAGGGAACAGGAATCAGGAATTTCTATCTTACCTAGTTCCTGGTTACTATTCCCTAGTTCCTGTAGTATTTTTGACTTTGGCGGTTGGCTCTGCTATGATGGTAAAACAATGGGGAAAGTATTATTTTTGGCTGTAATAACGGCTTTTTTGTTTGGAATCGCCGCTCCGGTTATGGCAGAAGAGCATGCCGTAGAATCGGAAGGAACAGAGGCAGTATCGCCGGGAATCCTGCCGACCAACCCTTATTATTTTGTGAAGAAATTCGGCTGGGGCTTAAGGAGATTTTTCGCCTTTGACCCGGTAAAAAAACTTGAACTTGAACTGGAGCGGCTTGACGAACTGGCGGCGGAAACAAGAAAGATGTCCATGCTTGAAGCTGACGCGGCTCTTATAGAAAGTGAACTGGAGAATTACAAGAGCGGCCTGGATGCGCTTCGCGGACGACTTGAGGCGTTCTCGCGCGCGAGCGCCGACAAACGCCTGCGCGATTTGCTGCAAGGAGTAATTTTACGGCAGAGCGTTTTTGAAGAAGAGGCGGCATCATAAGCCGTCTTTTTTTTGTTTCCGCCTACAATGAAATACCAACAAGGGCGAAAACACCCTGAGTGATTCGCTGGTCGAAGGGCTACCGTTGAATTGATTAATTTAAGTTATCCACAGTTCGTTCTTGCCCCCCCTAATAATTGATATAGTTGGATTAAGCGTCGGTTCCGGTCAGGCCGGCGGAGTAGAATTTATTCATCATGAAAAGACACATATTAATTCTCGTTGCGGGAATCATTGCAGTCAGCTTAATTTTTGGAGCAATCAAGGTCGTCAGGGCGCAAGAAATTGATTTAACCGCGTTCATGGCGCAGTTACAGTCAATTATTAATTCTATTTCTCAGCAAATCGCCGTGCTCCAAAGGCAGACGCAGGATGCGAGTCGGGGAACGACGATTTCTCAAACCGCGACTCCGACGATACAATCAATAACGCCTACTGGGAGCGCAACCGGCGTGGTTGATCTCGCAAAGCCGCCGGCGGCACCTACCGTTTTAATCGGTTGCGGTTCATCGCAAACATCACTTTGCATGAAGTGGAATGATAATTCCAATAATGAATATGTTTTTGAGATTGAGGAGTATAAAGGTAGCGCTTTCGTAAATATTGCTACGACGACAGCGGATGTCGTCACCTATACGCATACCGGGCTTCTACCGGGGAGTTATCATGTTTATCGAGTGAGGGCCTCTAATCGTTACGGAAGTTCTTCTTATTCGAATACAGCAGGTATATCTACGCTTCCGTTTCCTTCGCCTACGCCTACTCCGCCTCCGCTTACTCCAAAAAATTTACAAAGTCTTCCGGTTGATGTAGATCGGGTGATTTTAAGCTGGAATGTTGAGGGGGCGCCTCTTTCTACTTCCACGCCATTTTTAGGAAAGCTATCTGTTAAAAAAGGATATAGTCCATCGACTCTTGCAGAAATTGCGACCATGACGCCAAGTACCTTAAGCTATGACATGGTCTATAACGATCAAGATAGTGTTTTCTTTCCGGGAACGAACTATTATAGAGTCGATGTGGAGCCTAATATTGGAACTTCCACAAGCTCTAATTTAATAAATGTCTTCATGCTTGCATCTAGTACCGCGCCTCTTCCGCCATTCATATTGACTGGCGCAATATCTAGCACCACTAAAAATATCAACTTGAATTGGTACGATAATTCATATAATGAAACTTCGTTTAATATATTTCAGTCGGTATGGTTCGGTCCGGCACAGCTAGTCGGTTGGGTTCCTGCTAATTTTACCTCGTTTACTCATGTAATTTACCCTCCTCTTCCGAGCGGAACGAAAGTGCAATACTATATAAGGGCACAAAGCATACCAGGAGTTCTTTCGCCGCAGTCGAACGCAATCAGCGTGACCATGCCGTAATGTGAAAGGGCATTAAATAGAAACACCCCGTATGGTACGGGGTGTTTTTGTAAACTAGGCATTTCTGTGGCATATTTTTGTATATGAAGGGCGGTGATAATTAGACTGCTCTCGGCAGAGAATCATTTCAGAAATATGTCTTCCGATGAAATCCGCGAAAAATTTCTGGAATACTTTAAATCGCGCGGCCACGCGATTGGATTGCGAACCTACGCAGTTCAAAAAATCAAGAGAATATGATAGAATTAACATATGGCAGGACAGAGGCGCAAACCAAAGCCGATTAAATTTCGCCAGTCGCTATTTTGGGATGTAAACCCTAAAACCATTGATCCGAAGCAACACGCCCGCTATATAATCGAGCGGATTTTGGATTTTGGGGATGCCGGAGAAGTGCGTTGGCTTTTTCATTATTACACGCGGCGCCTAATAAGAAAGGTTTTAAATCTGCCCCGGAGCGCAATCCACGAAAAGAGCAGAGTTTTATGGTCCCTCGTCTTAAAATAATCAAAATTTCTCCAAGCGATTTGCATTTGGATATTTTACCTCTGGCAACAAGGAGAGCTTTTTTGAGATGTGCGGAAATTTCTTTTTTTGCGCATTCTAAATGGTATCTCGCCGGAGGCACGGCTTTAGGACTTCAGGTGGCGCACCGACAATCGGTTGATCTTGATTTTTTTACGACAGAGGGATCTTTGCGCATGGCTTCTTTAGAGCGCCAAATGAGAAATCATGGCGATTGGACGACTAATTTTGGCGACGCCGGGACGCTTTACGGCAAATTTATGGGGGCAAAAATAAGTTTTATTGCTTATCCGTTTTTTCGTCCCAGTAAAGAGGTAGCGCGTTGCGGCACCGTTACCATGCTTAAACCGCAAGATATTGCCGCGATGAAGATAATCGCCGTCAGTCAGCGCGGCAGAAAAAGAGATTTCATTGACCTTTATTGGTATTGCGTCAATCGAGAACCGCTAGAGGATGTGGTTCGGCGGGCGCTCAGGCAGTATCCGGATAAAAAGCACAATGTACCGCATATCCTTAAAAGCTTAACTTATTTTGAGGACGCTGAAGGCGATCCGATGCCGCAGACCTTTTTTGATGCAGATTGGCGCAAGATAAAATCATATTTTGAGCGCGAAGTTACTAAAGCCGCAAAAAATATTTTAGGAGTTTAAAAAGAAGGCACGAGTTAATTTTTTATGTCATCCGGCGAAATTCGGAAAAAGTTTTTAAGTTTTTTTAAAGAACGCGGCCATGCAATCGTGCCGTCGAGTTCTCTTTTGCCGGAAGGAGATACCACAACTCTTTTTATCGGATCAGGCATGCAGCCCCTCCTTCAATATTTTTTAGGGAAACCGCATCCGGAAGGGAAACGTATCGCAAATTCTCAGAAAAGTTTTCGGGCAGAAGACATTGAAGAAGTGGGAGATAATCGCCACACTACTTTTTTTGAAATGCTTGGCAACTGGTCTTTTGGCGATTATTTCAAGGGAGAACAGCTGCCATGGCTCTTTGAATTTTTAACTATGGTTATTGGTTTAGATCCTCAGCTATTGTACGTAACCGTATTTGCGGGAGATAATAAAAATAGTATTCCCAAAGACGAAGAGTCGGCGGCGATTTGGAAAAAACTCTTCAAAGGGAAGGGGATTGAGGCAAAGGATGTGATGTTTGGAACAGAGGAACAAGCCGCGGCTGCAGGAATGGGAGGAGGTCGTATTTTCTACTACGGGAAGAAAAACTGGTGGAGCCGGACAGGGGCGCCCGACACCATGCCCGTGCGAGAACCAGGAGGGCCTGATTCTGAGGTGTTTTATGAATTCACTGAAGTTCGACACGATACACGTTACGGCGCGCACTGCCACCCTAATTGCGATTGCGGTCGTTTTATGGAAATTGGCAACTCAGTATTTATGGAATATCGGAAAACAGAAAATGGCACATTTGAAAAATTACCGACGCAGAACGTTGATTTCGGCGGCGGTCTTGAGCGGATCGAAGCCGCTTCTAATAACGATCCTGACATTTTCCATATTAATATTTTTAGAGCGATGGCAAAAGTTATTTCTTTTTCAAAAACAGACGATCGGGCAATCCTTCTCAAGCAGCGCGTTATTCTCGATCACATAAGAGCAAGCGTTTTCTTGGTGGCGGATGGCGTGTCGCCGTCGAACAAGGGACAAGGATATATATTGCGTAGATTGTTAAGGCGAAGCATGGTACACGCCCAGTTTTTGGGATTACCGGATGGCTGGTTTACTAAGCTTGTAAACGCCGTGGGGAAATTCTATGGGGATGTCTATGGGGAAATACTAATCAATACATTAAGCATAAACCGTGTGCTCCATGAAGAATACGAGCGATTTAAAAGGATCATCGAAGAGGGCATGAAGGAATTTAAACAAATGGGGGCAATTAAGGGCGCAGATGTTTTCCGACTGCATCAATCATTCGGTTTCCCCTTTGAACTCACAAGGGAACTTGCTCGTGAACGAGGGATTGAAATAAGCAAAGATGATTTTGATAAAGAATTCAAAAAACACCAGGAAATTTCCCGAGCCGGCAAGGAAACAAAATTCGGCGGGCACGGGCTCTATCTAAAAACTGGAGAAGTGACGGTAAAAGATAAATCCGAGCTGGAAAAAGTAACGCGGCTCCATACAGCGACGCATCTTATGCATGCTGGTCTCCGAGCCGTCTTAGGCCCCGAAGTCCGACAAAACGGGTCTGACATCACAGTGGAGCGAACGCGTTTTGACTTTAATTTTCCACGCAAGGTTATGCCGGAGGAACTGGAAAAGGTGGAATCATGGGTAAATGAAGCGATCAAAAAAGATTTGACAGTGGAGTTGAAAGAAACAACTTACGAAGAAGCAATAAAGGAAAGGGCTTTGGGATTTTTCAGACAAAAATACCCGGAGCGCGTTAAAGTTTACACAATGTATAACGAAAAAACAGGCGAGGTTTACTCAAAAGAACTTTGCGGCGGCCCGCACGTTACGCATACCGGCGAAGTAGGCGAATTTAAAATTTCAAAAGAAGAAGCAGTCGGATCGGGCGTAAGGAGGATTAGGGGTATTATTTCGTTTTGAGGCCTGGCTTTTTACTAAGCTATTTGCCGATCGGCAAATAGCTTAGTAATTGGCATTTCGGGCAGAAATGAGCCGAGCGCGCATTCATTTTTATTCGTTTGATTTTTGTTTTGCATCTAAAACAAAGCAATTCTTCCCGATTGTAAACCTTTCTGTATTTTATGTAGCCGCCTTCGCGGCCTTCGGTGTCGCGGTAGTTGCGCAAAGACGAGCCGCGGACGCGGAGAGATCGCCGCAAAACTTTTTTGATTACGGCAAAAAGCGCTTTTAATTGTCTTTCATTTAGTTTGTTCGCGGGTGTAAACGGATGAATTTTTGCCATCCAGAGCGCTTCGTCAGAATAGATGTTACCGATGCCGGCGATGACTTCCTGATCCAAAAGTACGATTTTTATTTTGCGCTTCTCGCGCGAAATTAAATCTTTAAATTTTGAAATAGTCAGGTCGCGCGAAAGCGGATCCGGGCCCAAATTTTTAAGATCTGGAAGCGATTCGATTTTCCTTCGGTCCCCAAACATTATTTTCCCGAATTTCCGTACGTCGGAAAAACCAAGCGTAAGTCCATTATCCAGCGTAAAAGCCGCGCGTATATACGGCCATTTCTCATTATCCTTTTTCCATTTCCCGATCAATAGATGGCCGGTCAGTTTAGGATGGATTACGAGTATTCTATCCTTGCTTAAATGGAATATGATATTTTTGCCGCGCCGCTCTATTGCCCGAATTTTCAGATTGCGGATACCGCTTCGTATTTTTGCGATTGTCGCGTATCGGAAAATCCTCGGCGTGTCAGACCAAAAAGCCGCTACGCGGCGGCCAAGGATTTTTCTATTAAGATCGTCAACAATCGTTTGGACTTCGGGGAGTTCCGGCATTATTATTCTTCCTCGTACGCGTATTCTTTTGCGGGTATCAAAGAGGAGTCGGTCGGCAGAGTGAAGTGGAAGGTGGAGCCGCGATTCGGGGTTGATTCAACCCAGATTTCCCCGCCGTGGCGCCGGATTATGTTTTTCGCTATATAAAGCCCCAAGCCAGTGCCCTCAACAGCGACTTTCATGGCATTGGCGGCCCTGAAGAACTTGGTGAAAGTTTTTTTGAGCTCTTCCTGGGGTATGCCTATTCCGGTGTCTCTTATGTTTACGTGGATAAATGGTTTACCCGGGAGCTTTTCCACCTTAACCACGACTTCTCCGTTTGGAATATTATATTTTACGGCATTGTCCAGGATGTTCGCGATTACGAGCGAGAGCTTGCGCGGGTCGCCTATGGCCTTAGGCAGGGCTTCTTTCGGCTGTTCAAGAAACAAGCGAACCTGATATTGGCTTGCGACCGGCTTGCTTTGGGCAAGGATATTTTCCAGAAAAGCCGCGACATCCAATTCTTCAAAATTGTAGCCGAACTTTCCTTCTTCTATTTTTGCCACATTGAGCAGGTCTTCGGATATCTTAAGCAGACGGTTTACCGCGGCGATTGACTGGACGACGAGCTCTTTTTGAGAATCGGAAATTTTTTCGTTTTTAAGGCTGTTGAGCGCCCAATTCAGGCCGGATAAAGGCGTGCGCAGCTGGTGCGAGGCGACGGTGATGAATTCGCTTTTTGACCGAAGCAGGGTGAGTTCTCTTGTCCGGTCGTTGATGATTTTTACAAAACCGGTGTGATTGCCTTTTTCGTCAATAATCTTGTTGGTGGCGACGCGCAGTTCAAGCGGCGGCTCTTCAAATGATATGTCTATTATTTGCGGATAGGTGCCGGGCTCGGAGCGGCGCACGATCATTTCCGCGAGCGCCGGAAATAGTATTGTGAGAAGTATACGGAAACGCGAAGAAGCGCCGCCTTCTCGGAGTTTGAGCGTAAAAAGCTGGCCGACCACTTCCGAGGCCTTAAGCCCCAGGATTTGCTCGGCGGCGCGGTTCATGACCAGAATTTTGTAATTTTGGTCGTAAGCGACCACGCCGTCCCGAAGATTGTCCACTATACTTGATAGATATTCGCGTTCCGTCCGCAGGCCGGCCGGCGTTTTGGCGGAGCCGGCAGCCCCCCAAAAAACAATAATGGCGAGCCCGGCAAGCAATCCGATATGAGCCGCCAGGGCGGGAAGCGGTATATAAAAAACGCCTATCGCGAGCGCGACAAGAATAAAAAACAAAGATAGCCAATTGAGGTTTTTTAAAAATAAGCCCATTTAATTATTGTAGCTTATACTCCCGTTCTGTCACAAACTATATCGCCGCATCAAGGCGTTTTAAGAGACTGGTGAAGCCCAGATGCTCAAAAAAATTACGGAGTAGATTTCTGTCGGGCGTCCCGATCTTGAGCCCGTCAAGAGACGGCATGGGGATCGGGATTTTCTTGGATATAGTGGCAAGCGAGCGATACAGCAAGGCGTCTTTATCTTTACCCTCCAGTTTACTGGCGATTTTCGGATTAATAAGGCCGATATTTTCATAGACGCTCTCTATAGAGTTGAACTCCAGAAGTATTTGCTTGGCGGAAGCCGGCCCTATGCCTTTAATGCCGGGGATGTTGTCCGACGCGTCGCCGACCAGTCCTTTATAATCAGCCAGGCGTTCTGGCTTAAGGCCGTAACGTTCTTCAACTTTTTGCTCGTCATAAATTTCCGTGTTTTCCATTCCGCTTTTTATGATTTCGGCGAGCACCCGATTTCCCCGCACGAGCTGGAGAACGTCAAGATCTCCGGAAAGTATGAGGGTTTTGATATTGTGTTCGTTTCCGAAGCGCTCCGCGAAAGCGCCGATTACGTCGTCAGCTTCAAAGCCGGCGCAATCAAATGTTTTGATTCCAAAGACAGCGAACACGTCCCGGATTTTTAAAAGCTGAATCACGAGGTCGTTAGGCGCTGGCGGCCTATGGCTTTTGTAAGCTTCAAACTGCTCCGCCCGGAAGGTTTTTTCTTTGCGGTCTAGCGCAGCGGCCGCGTAAGCGGGTTTGCGTTCTCTTAAAATTTTCCAGAGCACGTTAGTGAGTCCGTAAATGCCCTGGATCGGCTCGCCATCCGGAGTAGTGAGTGGCGGTAAGGCATGGTAGAAGCGGTAGATTAGGGCCGAGGCGTCGATTAGAAGCAGAGTTTCCATCAATTCATTATATCAGAAATTGGAGTTATACTGATTACGATGAGGGAAATTTTTGGGTACCTGCCGATTTTCTTTAAGCGGCCGGAAAGATTTACTGTTCTGGAGGTTTTAGGCGATTCTCTGCGCGCTACTGGTTTTAGGGTGAGTTTTGACGAAAAGCGCATAGAAGTCGGCAAAACCGTTTCCGCGCACGCGGATCAATCCAGTGAAATTTTTCTTGCCGCGCTTATGGCGCGGCTTGCCGGCAAGGGCGGGCGCAAATTAATCCTGAGCGCGGATTCGCGTTGGGCCTCGACTATCCATTCTGTAGTTGTGCTGGCGCGCGATCGGCCGAAGGCTCCGATTGACGATGCGGATTTGGAAAACCGCATTGCCCAGGGCACGTGGAAGCTCTACGACCGCGAGCGCGGACGAGCGGCCAAAAAGATGAAAGTGACCGATTTAGACGTTGCTTTAACCGAAGTGAGAGCCGCCGGAGTAAAGCTTGACGGGCACCGAGTATTGAATCCCGCGGGATTCAGAGCCAAGACGATAGAATTAAGTTTAAGCCAGACATTCAGCCCCAGGAGTTTTATTGCCGCCATGAAAGGCCGTTTTCCGATGGAGCGGCTGGCGCTTTTTTCCGAAGGCGCGGTTATGGTCGCGGATGTCATACGCCGAGCCACCGGCCGCGAAAGCTTTCTTTTGGCTTCGGTCGCGGAAAAAAGCACTAATGTGTCGGTTGTCGACGGAAGCACGGTCGTTTCTTTGAATTCCGTTTCCTGGGGCAAGGGAAATTTTATATCCTCGCTTGCTGACGTTTTCTCGGTTAGCGCTAATGTCGCCGAAGAGCTTTTCCGGATATATCTCATCAGGCAGGCATCGCCGCCGGTACTGAAGAAAATTGAAGAATCTCTTTCCGGCGAGTTTGACTCTTTCATCGGTTCGCTTTCCGCGGCGATCAGCCGTTATAATCCAAACGCCGTATATTGGTACGCGTCTTTCACCTTGCCGGAATTCATATTTAGTTCTTCGGCGCGTTACCGGTCCTCGGCAAGAATTAATTTTTTGCCCGTGAATCTTGATTTGTTTCGCGAAGATCTCGGTTTTACGATACAATGGGGCAAAGGGTTGCTGCCGGATATTTCCGCCGTGCCCGCGCTCTCAGCTCTTCTTGAATTTTACTTCTTGCCGCCGGACGATGCCTTGAGTAGAATGGCAAGGAGGCACGCGCGATGGCTCATGTCTTAAAGTGACTAACGACCAACAACTTACAACTAACGACTTTTAAATTGAAAATGATTTCATTGTTGTGAGTTGTTGGTTATAAGTCGTAAGTTACGTGAGGGTCATAAGTCATAAGTTGTAAGTCAAATTAAAATGGAGGTTCATAAAATTACAGTAGGCAAAAGCGAGGAACCGACGGAAATCGCCGAGAAAATAATAGATTCGGAGGCGCGCGAAATAGTTTTGGCAATACCGAGATTTTCCAAATTGGCCGAGTCAGCGGCAAACTTCAGATTATTGAAGCGAGAGGCGGAGGCGCTTAAAAAAAAGCTGCGAGTTGAATCCGTTGATGAGCAAGTAGTCGGTCTTTGTTTATTGGTGGGGATTGAATGCGTGAATCCTTTCTTTGCCGAGCCGGCGAAGAAATTTTCCGACATAGTCCGCGGCCGCCGCGGCCACGAGGTGCACGAGGTCCAGTCTGGAGCCGGAGAAGCCGTTCATAGGGACGATCATCATGCGCGCCGTGAGGAGGCGCATCAAAGAGTTAAAGAACAGGAGGTTAAACACGCGGAGAAGATCGGTCATCAGAAAATACAAGGAGATAATCTTTTTTCCAAAGATAAATCGGGAACACGGAGAACTTCGCGCTTCGTGCTTGCCGCGGCAGCGGCTTTTATTATTGTCGGCGGATCCGTTTTTGCCGTTTTCGTTTCATTGCCGCGCGCGGAGATAACGATAGTAACTGCCAAAACCAATTGGGCCTATAGTGACGCGGTAAACGTGGATGTTTCATCTTCGGAATTAGATTCGAAAGCCGCGAGGATTCCGGGACAGGTGTTTTCGGATAGCCGTAATTTGGAACTCGTCTTTGCGGCAACCGGCAAAAAAAATATAGAGCGGCGAGCGAGCGGCGCGATCCGCATCTGGAACGAGTTCAGTTCGTCGCCGCAGAAACTGGTCGCGACTACCCGTTTCGCGGCGCCGGACGGAAAAATATTCAGGTTGGTTGACGCCGTAACGGTTCCGGGAGCGAAAGTCGCTTCGGGCAAGATTGAACCGTCTTATATCGGGGCGCGAGTAACCGCGGATAAGCCGGGAACGGCCTATAATATCGGGCCGGTTGCCAAGTTCACGATCCCGGGATTTGCCGGAACGTCCAAGTTTGAAGGTTTTTACGCTGACTCCGTCAAGCCGATGGCCGGCGGGTTCGTCGGAGAATCGGTTTATCCGACGGATACCGACATTGTGAGCGCGAAATCAGAGACAAAAAATAACCTTGAAGGAGCTCTTAAGGCGTTTGTGCTTGCCAAGCTTCCGGACGGGCTAAAGATTTTGGACGGCGCCAAGCAGTTTAAGATTAAGAGCGAGAGGGTAAATA
>CAYJCQ010000003.1:14608-16263 GCA_964368725.1 uncultured Candidatus Saccharibacteria bacterium | reverse complement strand
ATCTCGCGTCAACCCAGCCGTGCGGCTTCCAATCCAAAAACACGCTGGGTTTTTCAGGATAATAAGGATTGGGGATCTCAATGGAGCCGGCGGAAAAAAATTCCGTATCCGGTTCCACGACTCTTTCTTTTAAAGCCGCTAATGTGACCAGGGGCTTTACGGTCGAACCCGGGCTGTAAAGGCCTGAAATCGCGCGATTGAAAAGCGGTTTTGAACGCTTATTTAAAATTTCCGGCCGCTCGGCGCTTCTAGAACGCTGAACGAATGCGTTTGAGTCAAAGCTCGGCAGAGAAACAAGCGCAAGAATTTCGCCTGTTTTTGGATTAACCGCAATACCCGCGCCCGCCTCCCTGCCCAAAGCGGACAACGTACCCCGTAAACGCTCGTAGAAATAACGCTGGAAGGGAGCGTCAATCGTAAGTTCCAAAGTATCTCCTGCGGTGGGCGCGCTTACAACCCGGCGATCAATGACCGCGCCCACGGCGTCGCGAAAAACCAGGGAACGTCCTGGGGAGCCGGCCAAAATCTCTCCATAGGCAAGTTCAGCTCCTGCCTTCCCTATAATCGCATCCGCATCCCCGGCTCCGGTATAGCCGATAACGTGCGCGAAAACAGGTCCGTCAACGTAAGAACGTTCGTAATCGTCAACGACTTCAACGGCATCGCTGTTTAATCCCTGAACCGCGATCGCCTCTTCCGGAGATACGCCGCGAGCAACCGCAATCCACTTTTTCTTTTCCAAATCTATATCATTAATAAACCGGTCGAATTCATCAGAATCCAAGTTTAAAATGCGCTCTAAATCAGTCCTAAGACCGCCTGTAGACTCCGCGCCCTCAATAAATACTTGGACGTTCAGATAAACCGAAAGGGAACTCACGTTCTTCGCGAGCTGCTCCCCGAAACGATCGGCGATTGAGGCGCGATAAGGAGAAAGTTCAATTTCCTCGGTGGCGTTTGCCGCGGCGCGCGCCCTGTAAAAATCACCGGACGCGAAAGAAAGATACGATGCTTTCCCGACCACGACCAAAGCAACGGCCAAGACCGCCCCGAAAACAAGGAAAAACGTCCGCCGCGAAGCCGGTAGCTCCATGGTTTCCGCCTCCGGCTTTAAAATTTCATCGGAAAACGCCTCCTCAAACAGTAAATCTGAATTCTTCCTCATGTCTAAAAATCCTCTTGGCGGCAAAAAAGAAAACCGCCCCTAGAAAAACATTATAAAACATTTCCTCAAAAACCGTGAAAGTATCGCGCAAAACGAAATTCGGATCGGCGATCAGATAGAAAACCGGCGTTCCGAGCGCGATTAAAATCAGATTGTTTATGAAAGGTTTGCCGGGGATCAGGTTGCGCGCGAAAAATGACGCGCCCGATATCAAAACCATTGCGAGCGCCGTAAGCTCAAATTCGGGCTTAAACCGCAAAATAAGAAGCGCGAAAAAAATCGCGCTAAAATAAAAAATTCTTTCTTTCATAAAAAAAGAAAGGGCGATAAGCGCGGCGAGGGTGAAATTTGGCTTCACGCCGCCAAAATCAAAGACGACCGAAGTTTGCAGTAAAGCCGCAAATCCGACCGCGATAAGTGCGACCGCGAACCGGTTGATGCGTGGCCAAAACTTTTTCATAAAAGAACCGAAATTCCCAGATCGGAAGAG
>CAYJCQ010000003.1:0-14598 GCA_964368725.1 uncultured Candidatus Saccharibacteria bacterium | reverse complement strand
CCGCCTCGCGAAACGCGCTAGCGTCATTTTCGCTGATGCCGACGACTGTGCCCACGGTCAATCCGTAAGGAAAATCGCGGCCTACACTCCAGACTTCATCGCCGTCTTTAATATCCGCTTCCTTAACCATGAGCGTAAGACGCGGGTCTCTGCCGCCCACAAGCAAAGCGTCAAATCCAGACGAACCGATTTTAACCGGCAACTCCCAGCCGGAGTCAAAAATGGTGCGTACCACGCTGTAGCCGTCAAAAACTTCTGTGACGCGGCCGAAAAGAAAGACATCTTCCGCGAGAACCGGCATGCCGGCCTGCGCGCCCTCGCGCGTCCCCGCGTTTATAGAGACAAGCGCTCGGTTATTGAAAGGGTAAGCAGAATAAATTTTCGCCGCGATCGCCTTCCTGCCGGCCAAGGAAACCAACAGAGGCGCGCTTGAATCGGTTAATATTCTCGCCCTTAAACGTTCATTCTCCGCGCGCAAAGCCGCAAGTTCGGATATTTCATTTTGACCGAAAACTTCCCCGATAGAAGCTCTGGCCGGGATTAAAAAATCAGAAAGCAATAAAGTCAGAGCGTTCCTCGCGCTCACGACTGACCCGCTTATCGCGAAAATTAAAGCCAATACCGCAAGCACTCCGACGGTTGCGTATAAATGCTTCATTGGTTGAATTTTTAAAGTTTTATCTCCTTCGGCTTCAAAGGATTCTCCAGAAACGGCAAGTATTTTTCAAGATTTTCTATGGCTATGCCGGTGCCGCGCGCGACGCAGGTCAATGGATCTTCAACTACAGCGGAAACAACCGAAAGATCTCTTGAAAGCAAAACATCTATGCCTCGCAGCAAGCTTCCGCCTCCGCAAAGATGAATGCCCCGCCTGAGAATATCGCCGGCAAGCTCCGGAGGAGAAATTTCCAGCACTTCCCGGACCGACTCCACGATGGAACGAAGCGATTTAGACATCGCGGCCCTGATTTGAGTATCCTTAATTAAAATTTCCTTAGGCAAACCGGTTGTCATATCCCTGCCCCTCACCGCCATTTCCAGTTTTTGCTCTAATGGTATGGCCGATCCGATAGTCGCCTTAATCTCTTCCGCCGTCGGTTCGCCGATCGCGAGCTTAAATTCATCTCGCACGAAACGCATAATGTCCTCGTTTAATTTATCGCCGGCGATCTTCAAGCTCTTGGACGTGACTGTGCCGGCCATTGAAATAATCGCGATCTCGGTGGTGCCGCCGCCAATGTCCACGATCATGTTCGCGGTCGGCTCTTCAACCGGCAGACGCGCGCCCAAAGCGGCGGCAAGCGGCTCGTCAATCACATAGGGTTCAAATACCCCGGCTCCCATGACCGCGTCTTCAACCGACTTCCTTTCAACCTCGGTCAAATTTGAGGGCACGCCGACAACCGCCTTGCCGTAACTCATAAAGGCGCTGCCGCCGGAAAGCTTCCTTAGAAAATGCCTCATGATTTCCTGGCTCATTTCAAAATCGGAAATAACGCCGCCGACCAATGGCCGCACGACATTCACATGCGCGGGAGTCCGGCCTAACATTTTTTTCGCCTCTTCGCCCACGGCTATAATTTTCCCCGTCTTGGTGTTGTGCGCCACTACGGTCGGCTCATTCACCACAATGCCGCGCTTGTCCAAATAAATAAGCGAATTCGTAGTACCCAAATCTATTCCGATGTTTTTGCTTAAAAAAGGAAGGCGCATAGTCGCTCGCGCTCCATCAACGAATTACGAATGTCGTACGAATATACGAATTCGTAAATTCGAAATGGATTCGCTATTCGCTGATTAATTTTATGAATTCTTTCATAGACATTAATTGCGCTTTTTGCTCCGGACGTTTTTTAATTTCTATCTTGGCTCCTGTTTTCTCGCTCACGACCGCCCTATAAGGAATCCCTATCAAATCAGCATCCGCGAATTTCTCTCCTGCCGAAGCTTCCCTTCTGTCATCATAGAGTACATCTACGCCTGATTTTTGCAAAGCCGCGTAAATTTTATCGGCATTTTCCCTAATCCCCGGCGCCTGATCCCCGATCCCCAAAAGATGCACTTTAAAGGGCGCGACTGACTCCGGCCACAAAATTCCTTTGCCGTCATTGTATTCCTCTACAAGCGTGCCCATAACTCGCGTAGGGCCGATACCGTAGGAACCCATCACGACCGGATGCTTTGCTCCGGATTTATCCGCATAGGAAAGCCCGAACGCTTCCGAGAACCGCGTGCCAAGCCGGAAAATGTTGCCGACCTCAATGCCGCGTCCGGTTTTTATTTCCCCCTTACATGACTTATGACGCTTAATATCAAAAACTTCCTTATTCATGGCAAAACCGCACTTTTCGCAGTAATTCACCGTATCCTCCCCGGCTGAATTCAAAACCTGGAATTCGTGGGTAAATTCTTTGGTAAAAGCGCCGCCCGAGGCCTCCACGACCAGGGCTTTTAATCCGACGCGCTTGAAAATCTTGCGATAAGCGTCTTTTACTATTTCATAATAACGGTTCAAATCTTCAAGATCAGAATGAAAACTGTACAAATCTTTCATTAAAAACTCTCGGCCGCGAAGCAAACCGCCCTGGGCGCGCGCCTCGGCCCGGAATTTCATTTGGATCTGATAAACATATTTCGGCAAATCCTTATAAGAATGAATATAGTTTAAGGCGATTGCGGCAATCACCTCTTCATGGGTCCAACCGAGCCCGTACTCAAAGTCATGCTCTTCCATTTTTCCGGTATGGCTTTTTTTACCGGTACGATACACCACCTCGGTCTGCCACCGATTGGTTTTCTCCCAATACTTGCGATCAACAAGCGCGGGCATAAGGACTTCTTCGCCGCCGATCGCATTCATTTCCTCGCGGATAATCTGATTGATTCTATAGAGAACCTTGAAGCCCAGGGGTAGAAGCGTATAAACGCCAGCGGAGGACTTGGCGATAAAACCAGCGCGCGCGAGAAACTTAGCGTTTTTGGTCTCTTCGCCTTCCGGATCATGCCGTATAGTGCGCGTGAAAAACTGCGATTGCTTCATATTCCTCAAGATTCTAGCAGGGTTTTGGAAATTAAAAAAGCCCGGAACTCGCCTCAACGAACCGGATAAGCTCATGGGCAAATCATCGAAACCAAGTTCTCAGAATAGCTTCACGACGTCGCGCACAGTCACCGCGATCATAAGCAAAAAAAGCAAAACAAATCCGATGGCGTTAGCAATGGCTTCGCGCTTCGGAGAAAGCGGCGCGCCTTTAATCTTTTCTATCGCAAGAAAAAGCAGGCGGCCGCCGTCAAGGGCGGGAATCGGAAGAATATTCAAAACAACAAGATTTAGAGAAATAAGCCCGATTAAGCGCAGGAGATAGGCGATGCCGAATCCGGCCGCCTCGTCCGCGACTTTGAATACCCCGACCGGACCGACAAAACCATCCATAACAGGAGCCGCCGTAAAAAGTCCGCGTATGAGATTCACTACGGCTAAAATAACCGCCCAAAGTATGTTCAGCGCCTCCTTGAATCCTTCTATAAAACTTCTAAAAACAGACAGCCGCGGGAATCCAATGTCGGTTAAAGCAATTCCCAGCGCGCCCTCGCCCGGAGGCGGATTTTCCCTGGGAGTCGCGGAGATGGCCTGCTCCGTTCCCGCGCGCTCCACTGAAAACCGCGCCTCGGCGCCCGCCTTACTCTTCACGGATTCAATAAACTCGGCAGTATCTTTAAAGCCCAAAATTTTGTCGCCCTGAAGCAATCCGGCCTCGGCTGCCGGAGAACCGGGCGCAACTTCGGTAATCACTATACCCTGCGGCGCGCCGATCATATACACCGAAGAAATCACGAGCCAGCCGATAAAAAAATTCATTGCCACTCCAGCTCCGATCGCGAACGATCTCTTCCAAACCGGCAGATTCCAAAAGCTCCGCGCCGGCGGCACCGCGTCATGTTCCGCTTCGCGCCGCTCCCCGTGAATCTTCACAAAACCGCCGAAAGGCAGAAGGTTTAAGCTATAAACCGTTTCGCCGATTTTTTTCCCGAAAAGGCGGGGTGGAAATCCGAAGCCGAATTCCTCAACCAACAGGCCGAACCTCTTAGCCGCCAAAAAATGCCCCAGCTCGTGGACGAAGATAAGGAACGAAAGACCGATGATGAAAATAAGTATTGACATAATAATATCAGCGAATAACCAATCTTTTTGCGCCTGCCTGCCGGCAGGAATCTACAAATTCGTTTATTCGTAAAAGATTCGCTATTCGTTGATAATCACTCGCTGATTTCTTTTATCTTCCCCTGAAGCAAACTCTCTATTTCCTGATTTGCTTTGTCAACCGCTTTTTGAACGCGCTCTTTGGTTTTGAATTTTTGGTCCTCGCTTATTGTTTTTGCCTTTAGCGCCGTTTCAATCTTTCTGTTCGCCTCGTCGCGGCCGCCGCGAAGTTTAATCTTGATTTTCTCCGTTTCTCCCTTTATAAGCTTGGTTAATTCCTCGCGCCTCTCGGCCGTGAGCGCGGGCATCTGAACTCTCACGATATTTCCCTGAACAGACGGCTGGAGCCTCAGAGACGAATTTTCTATTGCCTTTGCGACCGCTGACACGACGCCCTTGTCCCAAACCGAAATCTGAATCTCCCGCGGCGGCACTACGCTGATTGATCCAAGCTGGCGCACCGTAAGCTGCTGATCCAGATACATGACCTGAACATTCTCTAGCAACTGCGCCGAAGGCCGGTTGGCGCGGACGGCGCCCAGCGTCTGCTTTAACGCATCAACCAATGCTTTTGTCTGTAATTCAAGTTGTCTTATTAAATCCTCCATATAAGAATACCTTATTTGCCGCGCCCCTCTAACAGCGCGGCTTCCAACTGCAGGCGCTTATTAACATTATACTGATTTATCAAAATCCAGCGATGGAGCAGGTCGCGCATGGTCCGCCAGTTTTCCATCGGCCGCTTATGGAGCTCTGCAATCAGGGCCGAAACGACATCCCGTATAAGGGCGTCGTTCTCTTCGGCTATGAGTTCTTTTAATGCTTCTGAAAGCGTGCGCGGCGTAGGAGCCCCGAGCAGAATGGACGCATACCGCCGGCCTTCATCGGAAATTATTTCCGCGCCCGACGTCTCGTTTATGTAAATCTTCTGAAACCGCGAGGCGAGCGGCCCGATAAGAGCGCCTGGGTCGCGCACGGTCGCAAGGATCAATCCATGTTCAGGCGGCTCTTCAACCGCCTTTAGAATCGCCTGCTCCGCGAGAACCGTCATTAGATCGGCAGAAACGACGACCGCGGTGCGCCGAGGGGACAAAACCGGCTTCTTCCAAAGAAAGGAGATGATGTCACGCGCGTCATTAATGCCGGCGCTGTAACCGCTGTCCACAAAAAGCGCGTCTGTAAGAACGCGATCGTTTTCATACCACTTGCCGCGCTCAAGATACGAAGCGAGCGAACGCGCGAAAGACGCGGATACGGCAGGCGACTCGCCGAAAAAAAGATAAGCGTGTGAAAGCCGATCGCGCTTGACCAGCCGTTCGAAATCGCGTTTGAGATCAGAGATAGAAGCCATAAGTAAAGTATCGATACGAATATACGAATTATACTAATGATACCAATAAACTTCTATGGATTAGTATATTAGCATCGATACTCTATCTTTTGTTGAGCAGTGTTTTCTTATATACATCCAGATGGTTCAGAATAAGGCCAGTCCCTTTAGCGACGCAAAAGAGCGGCTCTTCGGCCAAGTACGTCTGTACGCCTGTCATACGCCTAAAAAATTCATCCAAATGCCTAATCTGAGATCCCCCTCCGGAAAGCACAATGCCTTTTTCCATAATATCGGCGACCAGCTCCGGAGGAGTGATATTAAAGACTCCCTGGACCGAAGCTGCGATATCCAAAAGATGAGGGGTCAATGCCTCGGAAATCTCGTTTGAACGCACAATAATGTCTTTAGGCAGGCCGGAGACAAGATCGCGTCCTCGCACTTCGTATTGAAGCTGTTCTTTTGCCGGGAGGGCGGCGCCGATTTCAATCTTGATGGTCTCCGCCGTCTGCTCGCCGATAGAAAGTCCGTATTTCTTTTTGATATAGTCCATGATTGCCTGATCAAATTTGTTGCCGGCAACCCGCAAACTTGACCAGGAAACGATCCCTCCCAAAGAAACTACCGCCACCTCGGAGGTGCCGCCGCCGATGTTGATTATCATGTTGCCGGAATAAGCGTTAATTGGAATACCCGCGCCCAAAGCGGCCAGTATCGGTTCTTTAACTATATAGGCCTCTTTTGAACCGGCTTCGCGGGCGGCGTTTATAACCGCGCGCCGTTCGGTTTGTGTGATGCCGGCTGGCACTGAAAGCACAACCTCCGGCCTCCAGATGTTCATGGCGCCAACCGCCTTGGCGATGAAATATTTAAGCATCGCCTTGGTGATGTAGTAATCGGCGATCACGCCGTCCTTAAGCGGCCGGTAAGCGACAATATCCTCCGGCGTTCTGCCGATCATGTCCTTGGCTTCGCGCCCGACGGCAAGCACGCTCTGCTCCGGCAGGGAAAGAGCCACGATAGTCGGCTCATTGATTATGAATCCCTTGCCGGGCGAAAAAACAATCGTGTTCGCCGTGCCGAGATCTATGCCTATTTTGCGGGTAAACATGTGAGAAAAAATGAAATGATTTTCTAACACCGAGCACAAAAAGCTTTATGTGCTCGGTAACTCGGCTGGCTATACCACCCTCCTTATATCTGCCCCAAGTTCTCTTAACCGTTCATCAATCCGTTCATACCCCCTGTCAATCTGCTCTGCTCCACCCAGGACGCTTTCGCCTTTGGCGATTAGGGCGGCGATCACAAGGGTCGCTCCGGCGCGCAGGTCCAAGCTGTCAACCGCTGTCCCATGAAGCACGGTCGGGCCTTTGATTAAAGCCCGGTGCGGATCCAAGACCGTCGCGTCCGCGCCCATCTTCTTTAACTCGTCAATGTATTTTAGCCGCCCGTCGTATAGCGTGTCAAAGATGAGAGAGGCACCTTGAGCCTGAGTGGCGAGCACCCCGAAAGGCGCTTGGATATCGCTCGGGATCCCCGGATACATGCGCGTCTCAATTTTTGCGGCCCGCAAATTGCCCGCCGGACCGTTTATAAGAAGACGGTCGCCTTTTATGTCAAAAACAACTCCTATTTCCCGCAATTTCTCAAGCACAAGATCCAAGTGATCGGGCATAACGCCTCTAATCGCGATTGTCCCTTTGGTCGCGGCGGCGAGAATCGCGAAAGTGCCCATTTCTATCTCGTCGTTGTCTATGAAAAAATCAATGCTGCCTTTTCCCGGGACGGAAGCTGGAGCGAGCTGAATCATATATGAACCTGCCCCGCGCACATCCACTCCCAGCATCTCAAGAAATCTTGCGAGCGCGACAACGTGCGGCTCCATAGCCGCAAGTTTAATCTTAAAAGGCATACGGGCGCCTAACATCATAAGGACTTCGGTCGCGGTTACGCTGGCTTCCCTTAAAACTACCGTATCAACCTGTTTTTTCTCCAGGGATATACTATAAATTCCCGATGGCACGTCAAAATCAATAACAGCGCCAAGAGCTTTTAACGAACCTAGATGCGTATCAATCGGGCGCGACCCGATATGGCAGCCGCCCGGAGTGGCTATCCTCGCCCTGCCGAATCTGGACACCAGAGAACCGAGCAGGAGGATTGAGGAACGGATTTTACAAATCAGATTTTGGTTCAGCCGCGCCGGATCCAAGGCGTGATTTGAAATTTCAACCGTGTGATCATCAAGCCATCTCTGTTCCGAACCCATGCTCCGCAAAAGCTCAAGCATGGTCATGACATCGCTTATGCGAGGCACGTTTCTCAAAACGCACTTGCGATCGGTAAGCACGGTAGCGGCGATAACCGGAGTGGCGCCGTTTTTTGAGCCGGAAACGGCAATCTCGCCTTTGAGGGATTTACCGCCGTTGATGACGAATTTCATGTTAATTAGAATCTAACAAATAGATAGGTCTTAGACAAGTTAAAGATTTTATATTCTGAAACTGCAAGATAAAAAGCTCCCCGAGGATCCCCCGGGGAGCAGACGTATTTTTCCGAAATAAAAGAAAGAACAGGTACGGCTACGATTCGGTTTGGACGGACGCGACGCCCAGAATTGCTTCGGCAATCCCCTGGGCTGCCGGTGTCACGGCGTACCGCTCCCTAGCCCCTCTCGCCCTGGCAAGAATGCCTGGATAGACTTCGCCGAGACGCGCGACGAAATCCTGAAGCTCTGTCCCCATCCTTACGATTGGGGCGGTGCCGTCGGCGACGAAGTCAAGCCCGTTGATGTCGAAACTCTTCCTTGCAGCTTCGGAAGCTGCAAGAGGGAGCGCCGTGATCACCTGCGGGACTCCGGCATAGACGGCCGTCCAAGTATCCGTGGAAGCAGGATTCATAACGATGAGATCAGCCATGATGATCCTGCTCTGCGGATCCGAAACGGCATTCCGGAGAACTGGTTCTCGGATAACGTCCACTCTGTCGCCAACTAACCGGTCCAGAATGGCGTCGTACGGCTCCGAAGGCCGAGTGATGAACTTGCCGTCCGCTCCCTTAGCAAAAGGAGCGTCTGGATCTTTCGGATGGAACGTGGGCAGGAAAACGACATGCGGAATATTAATCCGCGCGAGCCCTTCTACGACCGGCAAGAGCGCCTCGCAAGCGCGGCCCTTGTCGGCGCCCGGATTCAGCACTACAACGAATGCATCTGGTGAAACACCGACCGCCTCGCGGGTTCGCGCCCGATCAGCCGGGAGATCCTTGGTAAACAGAGTGTCGTAGTAGGCTGAGCCCACTCGTTTCACGCTCGCCGTTGGGAGTCCGGAAACCTGCTGCGCAGTCGCGTTGTCAAACATAAAGAGATGGAGAAGCGAAGAAGCTCCGTCGTAGCCCGTAGCTTCGGCGAGCCACTGAGGCACACCTGAGTAATCGCGGTAGACAACGACCGGAATCGTCTCGTCCATCCCTGCGCGCATATAGGCGAGTTCGACGCCAGTCCATTTATCGTGGCCCCGTTCAAAGGAGGAGGCGCCGCAGACTACGATGTCAGGATGGAAATCGCCGACCACTTCTTCCGGAATAGATTCATCAGTAAGGCACGTTCGTCCTGCTTTTGTGAGTGCGGCGAGCGCCTGATCGGTGGCGACAAACTTGAGACGGCAACCACGTTCCTGCTCAAGGAGCCGGAGCGCCGGCAGGATGCCGTTCACCGTCCCGACCATTTCGAAAACACAGAGAATGTTCAGCCCTTCGGGCATCACTTCCGCCTTTCCTTATATAACCCTAGAAAAGAACGAACTAAACCATCCTTAGTTTAGCGTGGTGGGATACTAACAGAATATTAGCGCTCTGTCAATCTCGGTTTTGAACGGATCGCTGAATATAAATTACCGCAAAAAACAACCCGCCGAATAAATCCGAAGCTAAATCAGCTACAGTATCGACGAGCTCCATTTTAGGAAACGCGGAGATCCCCGGAACTATAAGATATTTGTCTATGAAAAATTCAAAAATCTCCCAGGCGATTCCGGCGATCGCGACTGCTCCGACTATGAAGATAACAGCCCCAAAATGGCTCTTTTTGAAATCAAAAACCGGATATTGACTTGCGAGAAAAGAAACTACCGCGGCAATCCATACGCCGCCCAAAGCGTGGTGTATAGTATCAAGAGAATCAATAAAATCGTACCAGCGAAGATCGAGCCCAAGCGCGTGCCCGAAAAAGATGATTATAAAGAGGCCGAAAATAAAAAAGGGGGAAATTAAAAATTTAGACATTTTCATTTATCTTCTTAAACAATCTTGAAGAAGAAATCGCCTCCTCGGAGTCAACCATAAACGCAAGCGAGTTAATAAATCAGCGAGCGAATGGCAAATTTGCCGGGCTACCCGCGAAGCAGGGTGGCAAATTTGCGTCATGAGCGAACTAGATTTATCGAGCTGAAGCTGGTTGCGAGAAGAGACGATTTCTTACTGCTACCGCTTCTGCCACTGCGGTGCTCTTCTCGCCTTTTTTAAGCCATACTTCTTGCGCTCCACAGCGCGGGAATCCCTGGTGATAAATCCGGCTCGGCGCAAACGCTTTTTAAAATCCTGATTAAACTTGGCAAGGGCTTTGGCGATGGCGTTTCTAACCGCCTCCGCCTGGGCATTGATGCCGCCTCCGACGACTTTCACGCTCGCGCGCATGGTCTCGCCTACTTTCATAAGCTCAAACGGTGCGATGGCCGCGGCGCGATGCTTTTCGGCACGGAAATAATCTTTATAATCGCTTCCGTTCACGGTTAACCCGGAACCTTTTGTATAGAGACGGGCGCGGGCGCTCGCCGTCTTCCTGCCGCCCGATGCCTCGATATAACGCTCTGCTATCTTAGCCTCCTTTGATTCAATTTTCTGCTGGGATTTCATTTTTTATTTTTCTATATGCAGACGGTTTAGGCGCTTGGCGCGCAGACGATTGTCCGGCAGCATATTATAGACCGCGCCGCGGAGCACGCGCTCCGGTGATCTTTCAAACGCTTCGCGGAAAGTCCTTTCTTTAAGATGCCCCATGTAACCGGTGTGGCGATAATAAATTTTATTCTTCGCCTTTTTGCCGGTAATTATGATCTTGCCTGCGTTTTTAACGACGATTTTCACCGTCCCCGGCATGCGAGGTTCATAAGTCGGATCGGTCTTTCCCTGAAGAATAACGGATATTTTTGAAGCCAATCTGCCTAATTTTTGGTCTGTAGCGTCAATAATATGTTCCATGTTTTTGCTAACCAGAAGGTTTATACGAATTCTATAACCGCCATTCTTGCGCCATCTCTTTTCCTGAATTTAGCAAGCTTGGTAATGCGCAGATAGCCGCCTCTTCGCTCTTTATATCTAGGCCCAATTTCATAATAAAGTTTTGCCGCCGCCTTTTTAGGAAGCTCCTTTATCAATGACCGGAGAGCAGAAAGATTCTGACGCTTGGAGATAGAGATCATGCGCTCTATTAAAGGCCGGATTTCTTTAGCGCGCGCTTCGGTGGTTTCCATCCTGCCGCGCATTACAAGATTCGCGGCTATTTTTTGCAAAAAAAGCTTACGTTCGCCGCGCTTTAAATGAAATTTTCTCATCTCGGGGTATTCGCTAATAATGCGGTTATTCTTCTTTTTTCTTCGCCGATTTCTTTGTTGTTTTCTTCTTGACTGGTTTTTTCTCGTTCTCCTCCTCTTGAACCGGTTTTGGCGTTATAACTTCAACCATGCCCACTTTGGCGAAATGTTCTTGAAGCACTCCGGCCGCATACTTCATGGCCTGCGAAGGAGTAATTGAACCATCGGTCTCAATCGCCATTTTCAAGCGATTATAATCGGTTCGGTCTCCTACCCGCATATTTTCAACAGAAAAATTGACTTTCGTTACCGGCGAGAAGATGGCGTCCAGCGCGATAACGCCGATCGGCAGCTTCTCCGCGTGGCGCTCTTCGGCCGGAACATAGCCCAGGCCGCGCTCAATCGTAAGTTCAATATCAAAAACGGCGTTTTTTTCGGAAACGGTGGCGATGCGTATATCTGGGGTAATAAGCTCTATTTGCGAGTTAGTCTTTATCTCGGCGGCGGTAACCTCTCCTTCGCCTTCATGGGTGAGAGTCAAAATCTGCGGTTCGGCCGTGTGAATCCTGAACCTCACAAGCTTCAAATTAAGCATAATTTCAACCGCGTCTTCGACGACTCCGGGGATAGTGGAGAATTCATGGCTGATGCCTTTAACCTTGACCTGCGTTATAGCTGCGCCCGGCAAAGAGGAAAAAAGCGCTCGGCGCAAAGAATTACCTATAGTCGTGCCATAGCCGGCATAAAGGCCTTCAATTTCAAAAACGCCCTCTCGCTCGTTCTCCGAAATTGTTTTGACCGAAACTGTTTCGCTTAAATTCTCGTATCTCATTTTTTTATTTTACGGCTTTTGAATAATAATCTACGACCATATTTACGTCAAAAGACAGATCGGAATCTTTAGGCAGAGACAGCACTTTGCCTTCCAATTTCTCTTTATCAAGCGCGAGCCAGACCGGCGGCTCGTATTTTTTAAGGTTTTCAGATAATTCCGCAAACTGCTTGTAACCTTTAGATTGGGGCCGGATTGTTATCGCGTCTCCGACGCGCACCCGACACGAAGGAATCGTGGTCCTGCGGCCGTTTATGATTATATGGCCATGATTTATAAGCTGGCGCGCTATGGATCTGGATTGGGCAAGGCCAAGACGATATACGACATTATCGAGCCGGCGCTCAAGAAGCTCTATAAAAGTTGCGCCGGTTACCGCCGGGTTTTTAAGCGCTTCGCGGAAAATATTTTTAATCTGACCTTCACGCAGGCCGTAGCTCCACTGGAATTTCTGCTTTTCCATAAGCTGCTGGCCGAACTCTGATAGCGGCCGGCGCCGCGCTTTGCCGTGGAGACCGGGCCTGAACGGACGCCGCACGCATACGCACTTAGGACTGCCGCAGCGATATGGCTTCAAAAAAAGCTTTGTCCCTAGAGAACGTTCTTTTTTTTCTTTGGTATTAAACATGCGAAAATTAATTAATTTGAGCACCGAGCACGTAAAACGTTATGTACTCGGTTCTTCTCGTTATACTCGTCGAACCTTTGGCGGCCTCGGACCATTATGCGGTATCGGCGTTACGTCTTTTATTGAGAGAATCGTAAAGCCCCTGTTTGCGAGCGACCTGAGCGCGGAATCCCTACCGCCCCCTATACCGGATACGAAAACATGAACGTTAAAAGGTCCCGATTTCTGAATCTTTTCCGCTAAAGCGGCCACGATTTTAGCCGCGGCGAAAGGGGTTGCCTTCTTTGGTCCGTTAAAACCGAGTGCGCCGGCCGAACTCCAAGCAACCATGTTGCCGCGATCGTCAGTTATGGTGATAATCGTGTTGTTATAAGAAGCCTTCACGTACACGCGTCCGACATCAAATTTCTTAGCTACTGATTTGCCGGCTGTCTTAGTGAAAGCCGCTTCAAGAGTTTCTTTCTCTTTAAGGGCTTCTTCTTTAGTTTGAGTTGTAATTTTTTTCTTACCCATACTTTGAACTATATCGCGAAACCTTTAGGACAATGAATTTCTACTTATTTCTACTGTATTTCCTCGTGAAATTCATAGAAATAGATGGAAATACGCTCGCCTGCGGCTCGCGAAATTTATTGCTATTTAAGCTCCACTCTCCTCTTGCCGCTGCCGGCGGTCTTCCTTACATTGCCCCTCACGGTTCTGGAATTGGTCCTGGTCCTCTGCCCGCGCACAGGCAGATGGCGAGCATGCCTGATGCCGCGGTAGGCCTGGTTATCTTTTAAAGTTTGGATATTTTGCTTCACAAGCTGCCTAAGCTCCCCTTCTACTTTAAAATTGTTTTCAATGAAGTCCTGAATCTTATTAACTTCTTCCGGCGTAAGCTGTTTAGCCCTCTTGGACGGATCTATATGAGCGGCGGCAAGAATCCTCCGCGCAAGAGAAAGCCCGATGCCGTAAATATACGGCAGAGCATATTCGATTCTCTTATTGTCCGGTATGTTGACGCCAATGATTCTCATAAAACTAACTTACAACTTATGACTTATAACTTACAACAATTTGTCGTGTTAGTCGTTAGTTATTAGTTATAAGTCATTATTTATCCCTGTCTTTGTTTGTGTTTCGGATTTTTGCAGACAATATAAACGCGTTTGCCTCGGCGAACTGCCTTGCATTTACTGCAAATTGGTTTTACTGATGATCGCACCTTCATAATCCCTTCACTTCATCATCGAATAACGAATCCCTTACGCCTGCCTGTCGGCAGGCAGGAATCTGCGAATGATGAATTCGCAAATTCGAAACATATTCGCTATTCGCTGATAATACTACAATCTTCTTATAATTCTTCCCCTCTTCCTGTCATATGGGCTCATTTCAACGATAACCCGGTCGCCCGGTAAAATGCGTATATAATGCAACCGCATCTTTCCGGAAAGATGGGCAAGAACTTCATCGCCGCTCTCAAGGCGCACCCTGAAATTCGTTGCCGGCAATGCCTCCTCTACTCGGCCGGTCTCGCGGAGCAACCCCTTATCGGCCATAGCGGATAACCTTATTAAAAGTTAAAAAAATACCCATCAAACTAGGTAAAAAGCATGATAACCAAACTTCCGGCATCAGTCAAGAGCGCAGTCATTCTATGGTAATCGATATCTTGTCTTCGCTTGTTGGCACCTTTCTGACCCAAAAAGGCCAGAGAGTCGCCTTGGCGCTCGCGAAACCCGGCACCGAAAAGATAGCGGTCTTGAGATCCGTCTCCGACTTTCCGGCGAGTTTCTTTTTTAGCTCCGTAACGTCAACCTTCTTGGCTAAAACCGCTGCGTAATCCACGGAGAAGCTCAAACTTCCGCCCACAAGCCGCGGCTCGCCGTATTCAAGCTCATAGCGCTTAACTTCAAAATCCGGACTGGTTTCGCTCGTCATGCGGCCCTCAAGCATTGCAAGCAGGTCTGCTTCGCGGAACGCGAACAGAGAAAAATCGCCCTCGGCGTAAACCGAGAATTTGCCCTCTTCCGC
>CAYJCQ010000002.1:0-16329 GCA_964368725.1 uncultured Candidatus Saccharibacteria bacterium | reverse complement strand
ACCACCGAGATCTACACTCTTTCCCTACACGACGCTCTTCCGATCTGCACTGTTTCAACAATCGGCCTGACATAGTCGGGCCGCTTTTTTTTTGCTTTCTCCGGGATTGTGTAATAATCTATGCCTAATGACGCCAATTATTTACACTTGGCCGAACGGAAGAAAAAGCATCGCAGGCGGCACTAGAACCGCGATTAGCCTTGATCGCCCTTGGCAGAAAGAGATTGAAATCAATCCCGCGACCTGCCCGTTTTGCAATAAACCGCAAAAAGAAGTAAAAAAATTTTCCGGAGCGGGCGGGTGGCGTTTGCTTAGAAATGTGTTCACGCCTTTCCGATTCCATCAACTGCTTGTTCCTTCCCGGTGCTGGGACGCGGCCAAACTTAAGAGATTGGGCGGCGCCAAAATGATTGGAGAGGCACTCTGTATTTTATCCGGCGAAATTCAAAAATACCCAAACCGAAAATTCATAGTTGATACCCACATCGGGTATTCCGCCGGCCAAAACGTAGGTCATCTGCATTGGCACTTGATTGAATATTCCTTTGGTGGTCAGCGCGATTTTATGGCTGACGGTATGAGAAAAATTTTTTCCCGACAGCCGGAGCTGGTTTTGTCTAATCATAAATCGGCATCACTAAGTATCACTGCTGGCGTGGGCGGTGTCAGGGCTGGTCAATGTTTTTTCATACCTAAGAAGCCGATTTCCATAAAAGCCAATCTGCGAACGCTTCCGGATTTTCTAGCGCGCGAGCTCTACGCGGTGATGTCTATGTATGAAAATAAATTCAAAAGCAAGCAGGGTCTTTCGCCGGACTATTCTCTTTTGCTGTCTTTTGATAAAGGAAGTTTTCAATATGCCGTTTACACGCCGATTCTTAATAATCTGGGCGCCTTTGATTTAGCGGCTTTTTATGACGCCAAATGGCCGGTCACTCTTCCGTGGCCGCACGAAACAACGGTCCAATATATTAAAAACTCCACAAACTAGAATAATATGTATGCTCGCTCAAAATAGATTTAATTGGCCACTAATCGGTCTAGCGGTTTTGGTTGGCGCTCTTTATGTTGCCCCCGAGCTTTTGATCTGGAAAAAATTAAGCGAGCTCAATAAGCCGTTCGTGTTGATCCAGCTCACGCACCATGGCGATGAGGCCTACGGCACTGTTTCCCACTACCGGGAAATTTACGACGGACATTTTCCCCCCGGCGATTTATATCTTGGTGACAATGCCGCCACGCCGTTCGGCCCATTCCCGATCATGCCGCTTTTGATGGCTGGATTTGTTTATCTTTTCGGCGGCAATATTAATATTTCCTATCTGGCCGCTACTTTTGTTTTGGCGCCGATCGTATTTCTCCTATTTTATTGGCTTGGGAAAGTTATCACTGGTCAGAAGATTTTTTCGGTTTTTTTCGCTTTGCTTGGCGTTATGACCCCGATATTTCGCAGTTTGCCAGCCGCTTTCCAGAGCGTTGAATTATTTTTAAATAACATTGGTAAATATTTTATTCCCATCATCCAAACGCCCCTTGCTAAGCTTCCACTCGGAAGGACTTGGGATCCGTTGTTGACTTACCTTGTATTTTTGCCGGCGATCACGGCGATTCTTATTTTCTGGCGGAAACCGAGCTGGAAAACCGGAGCGTTAGTCGGCGCCTTAATTGGGCTAATGTTTTACGTCTATTTTCATTATTGGGTCGCTCTGGTAGTAATCGCCGGGCTTATTGCTATTTATGCCCTCTTAAGAATTAAGAAAAATTTCAAGCGGTTCAAATCAGTTCTGGTTTTGTTTTGCGTCTTAGCCATAGTGACGATTCCTTACTGGATTAATTTTTTCACTTTTCAGAATTCCCCAACAGCCGCCGAGGTCACGGCCAGAATTGGCGTGGAGACGAGTCGCGCTCCCTTTTTTATAGGAGGCGAACCGCCGGTGTTTCATTATGTCTTCTACGTTTTGCTGGCGGCGTTCGTTTATTTTGTTTTTTACCGGCGTGAGCAAGGGTCGACTGCGGCGCTTTATTGGATTTTTATTTCTTCCATGTTAATTGTTTGGAATGCCCAAGTTGTGACCGGCTTTGTTCCTTCTCCCGATCACTGGTTTCGGCCGATAAGCGCTTTCGTGTTCGTAATTCTTTTTCATGGGTTTTACGAACTATTGAAAAGGCTAAACTATAAAATAGTAGTTACTTGTTTGATTATAGGATCGGCGCTCCTGGTTTCTAAAAAAATTGTTAACGCTTTGGTATTCGTAAACCCTCCGCCAGAATTTATAGCGGAGCGAACTTTTGAATCCCGCGCTTTTAATTCCTCCATCGTAGAATCATGGGATTGGATTAATAAAAATTTACCCCATGAGCCAAAAATAATCTCACCATCCCTTATTACTTCGCTGTATTTGAACGCGCAAACCTCGGCCCGCCCGTATTTTGCGGGAGGATTTAACACTGCCGCCAGTGCTAAATTATTAGAAGAAAAATTTCTGACAACCTACAAATTATTTAAAGTTAGGCCGGAATTTTTGGAGTGCGTGTTAAAGTCTAATTACAGCAAAGACCCTTGTTTACTGGAAGAAGTTGTTGATAGTGATCCGCATAGCTGGACAAATACAGCAAATATAGTCAGTTATTTGTATGTCAATGACCGAGCTTTGTATCCGAGAAGCAAAGAAAAAGCCGACGAGCTGATCGCGGCTTATTCGAAAATATCGGTTACCTGGAAAGATATTGAGGCTGATTATGTCTATTACGGACCTTGGGAAAAACAAATTTCCCAGGTTGATTTAAGCACAGACCTCAGTTTAAAGCTGGCATTTCAAAATAACGAGGTAGAGATTTATAAGATTGTTAAATAACCAAAATAGTTTACGTTATCAACCTCGTTTTTTACCGATGAAGTAAATCATCGCTGCGGCATCGGCCGAACTAGGAAAGAGATAAAATAGCAGATCCAAAATTCTCATAGGTGAGAGAATGACTACTATTACATAAGCCGCGAAATTGTAGAGACTAGTTGAGATAAGTGAAAATGGTAAGGCCAAAAAATTCATTAGCAAAGTAACCAACGCGGATGCCGGCCCCCCCCTCATACCAGAATGATATTCTTCAAATATCGCAAATTTGTGCTTTATGCCCTCGCTGGTGAGCCGGAAATAATCGTTAGGCGACGCGTGAAAAGGCATTAAAAAAGGAATGCTTATGTAGACATACCCGCCCGGCTTTACCACGCGGCATATTTCTTTGATCGCGAGTTCTGCGTCCGGGATGTGCTCCAGAGTGGATTCGGTGATAATCATGTCTACCGAATCGTCTTTGATTGGGAGCTTGGTAGCGTCAGTCACAAAATCCACGTTATTAAAGGGGAAAATATCAAGATTGATTATTTCCGGATGCAGGCGTTTAATCCCGGAACCTAGATTGATTATGATCTTTTTCGGCATATTATCCTCTCCGATGTATTTTTTTGCCGCTTTGGTCGGCGAACCGTCAAAATAGGAAATACTGCCGATAGCGTAAGTCAGAAATTGAAAAAGCCATGGCGAGCGCTTGATTAAACTTTTTAACCTGTTGATTGGAGCATCTTTTTCTTTTTGATAGCGCTTATATTGCTTAGACAACTCTTTATCTAAAACGATCATCTTGCCTTCGCTGATTGGAAATTCGGCGCCGCAATGAGCACAAACCAGTTTTTCATTCTCTTTCTGCAGGCTGTTTTCGCGGCATTCCGCGCAGAGGAGGACTTCGATGAATTTTTGGTCAGTTGCTTTCATTGAGTTCTCCGCGCAAAATATTTTCCAATCATAGCACGTTTGAGGCAATCGTATCAACCTAAGCTTGCGTCAGTCCGGTTTTTTAGCTATCATCAAATACGTCTTTTTGAAACAAAAATCATGTTGATTTCTCGCACGCCTTTTCGGATTTCATTAGGCGGCGGATCTACCGATCTGCCTTCTTATTGCCGTCAATACGGCGGTTTTATTTTTGGTTGCGCCATAGATATGTATTTGGATATTTTTATACGTCAGCCGGTGATTTACGACAAAATTGATCTGCAGTATCTAAAATTTGAATCCGTAGATTCGATTGACGAACTTGAACATCCGATAGGCCGCGAAGCGCTTAAAATGACGGGAATTGATAGCTGTATCAGCGTCTATTTTAAATCCGATACGCCGATGGGCACCGGACTTGGTTCTTCCGGCAGCTGCGCCGTGGGCCTCCTAAACGCCCTTTATACTTTCAAAGGCATTTATAAAGAGAGAGCGGAACTGGCCGAAGGCGCTTTCCAGATCACCCAGAATCTTAATTTGCCTGATGGCCGTCAGGATCCTTATCTTACCGCTTTAGGCGGCTTTGTGGTTCTGGAGTTGGGCGCTGATGACGGTGTAAACTGGTATCGCCCAGACATCAAACCCAAAACTATTAATGATTTTTTTGGCAATTCTGTTTTAATTTATACCGGCGTGCGCCGAGAAAGCGAAAGCATCCTGCGCGAGCAGAGAGAAACTAAAGCGCTAGAACTTAAGCACCGCACCAAAGATATTGGCCGTGAGATTCTTAAAACGTTTACCTCCGGCAATCTGGATGATTTCGGCCCGTTAATGAATGAGCATTGGCGGATCAAGAAAGAAATGTCCGGCAAGATCAGTTCGTCCGCCTTTGACGAGATCTATGATGTTGCCTTGCATAACGGAGCGACCGGCGGGAAGCTTATCGGCGCCGGAGGCGGCGGCTATTTCCTTTTTTATTGTCCGGGCGCAGACTCGAAGAATCGTCTGATTAGAGCCATAAAAAATATGAATTTTAAAATAATCAATTTCGGCATAGATAGACAGGGTACCCGTGTCCGCGCCATTGATGTGTAGCGGATAATGCGTTAGTTTATAAAGGATCGTTACCAGTTGCCGGCCGAGCGTAGTTTTAATATAGGTATGGTTAAACCGGTTCACGAGTTAAGGGTAAAGATTTTTGCCGACGGAGCGGACAAAGACGGCATACTCACGCTCTCTAAAGACCCCCTGATTAAGGGTTTTACCACCAACCCGACTCTTATGCGTAAGGCTGGTGTTTCCGACTACGCCGTATTCGCCAGAGAGGTTTTGTCCGTAATTCGCGACAAACCGGTTTCATTTGAGGTTTTCTCGGATGATTTTTCCGAAATGGAGCGACAGGCGCGGATCATTTCTTCTTGGGCTTCGAATGTCTACGTTAAGATTCCCATTACCAACACTAGGAGCGAGTTTTCGTTTGATCTGGTTAAAAAGCTTGCCGCAAGCGGTATAAAGCTGAACGTGACCGCGATTTTGACCTTAAAACAAGTAAAAGACATCATACCAGCGCTTTCAGCGAGTGCGCCCGCTATTATTTCTGTTTTTGCCGGGCGCATAGCCGATACTGGAGTTGATCCGGCTCCGATTATGCAGGAAGCAAAAAGAATGCTTGACGGCCATAAGAGCGCTGAACTTTTATGGGCAAGCCCGCGCGAGCTTCTGAATATTTACGATGCCGAGGCTGCGGGCACAGATATCATTACTGTTACCTCGGATATTCTGAAAAAACTGGAAAAAGTCGGCTATGACCACACAGTGCTTTCTCTAGACACCGTAAAAATGTTTTACGAAGATGGTCGGGCGGCTGGCTACACTCTTTAGAAATTAAATACTTCATCGATGTACCACGACTATATCAATTCGTATCTTGCCGAGGCGCGCGAGATTATTGACAAGATTGACCGCCACGCCCTGAATCGGATGATTGAGATTTTGAAAGAGGTTAGAGATCATAAAGGCCGCTTATTCATTCTTGGTGTGGGGGGAGGGGCCGGCCACGCGAGCCACGCTGTAAACGATTTCAGGAAACTCGCCGGCATTGAATCCTACACGCCGGTTGATAATGCGCCGGAGCTTACCGCGCGCACTAACGACGATGGTTGGCACACGGTGTTTGCGAATTGGCTTAAAGTAAGCTCTTTAAACAGCAAAGACGCCATAATGGTTTTTTCCGTTGGAGGAGGTAATGCGGAAAAGAACATAAGCGCGAATATTGTTGAGGCGTTGAAACTCGCTCGCCAGGCGGGCGCGAAAGTTTTGGGCGTAGTCGGTCGAGACGGCGGCTACACTAAACAAGTCGCCGACGCCTGCGTGGTGGTTCCGGTAGTGAACCCAGAAAACGTAACGCCGCACACAGAAGGCTTTCAAGCGGTTGTCTGGCATCTTATAGTATCTCATCCGAAATTTCGGACAAACGAAGGCAAATGGGAATCCGCGCAAAAACCGCGGCTCGCTTGAGCCGCGCTGTGTTTCTTGACCGCGATGGCGTGATCAATGAAATTGTTGATCGCGGCGATAACTTTTCGGCCAAGGGCAAGAAAGTTAGATTTACGGCGCCGTTCAGTTACGGCGAATTTAAAATCAAGCAAGGGGTCAAGGAAGTGCTTGAGGAACTCAAGCACTTAGGATTTATACGGATAATTGTTACTAATCAGCCCGATCTTACTTACGGCTTTTTGCCGAAAGCGGAGCATGAAAGGATAACGAAAGACGTTTTGAGCTTGCCGGTAGAAGATGTTTTTGTCTGCCCGCACGGGAGAGAAGATGGCTGTCAGTGCAAAAAACCAAAGCCTGGAATGCTCCTTGAGGCGGCTGGAAAATGGAGCATAGATCTTTGGAGATCGTATATGATTGGCGATACCGAAAACGACATTTTAGCCGGCAAGTTAGCTGGCTGTAAAACCATACTTATTCGTAAGCCGTATAGCGGCAATGGCGGCACTCCGGATTTTATAGCTGGCAGTCTAAGCGAAGCTGTCCGGATAATAGAAAGATTAGAAAAAAGCAGTTAGATATTTAAGTAAAAGCCGCGCTCTCGGGGAGGCACGGCTGTGTCTTTTATGCGTTAATCAGAGCTGCTTATCGACATTTGTCGAGAGGATATAGCGCAGGGTCGTTTCGGCCATCTCTTCCGGCGTCCCCTGGGTAAGCCGGAGGCACGGCTTCTTGAAATCAGGGCCGTAAGCCGAACGGATTCTGGACGAAATATCTTCCCAGTTCTCGCGCTCCGCTGGATGAGCGACGGGATCGTGCATATCGGAATGGCTTTCGCCGTCATCTCGGCAGCGCCTTGCCATCTCCTCAAAAGTTGTTGTTTCAAGGATGATAAAACGGAGCTCGGAGTTCATATCTCTGGCAACCGATTCGGCCCTGCCGTAAGATTCAGGATGGGCGTGGGTTGCGGCAAAGATAGGTACGCCGCCACCGGCGAGTATGTCCGGGATGCGTAGGCCGAAAACCGCATTGTATGTCCAGGACTGCATGAGTTTTTGCAGCTGGGAGCCAAGCGGTGGCTCGTCGTTTCTGAAGACCCTCGTTCGCGTCTCGTCTACATCGACTACTACGCACCGATGCTCCAGCTCTTGAAGCCGCTTTTGGATATTACGGGCAAGAGTAGTCTTGCCAGTTCTCGGGGCACCTGCAATTTGTATCTGCAGCCGTATATGTCCCATTAGAGGATACCTTTCTTCTTAGGGTTTTTGGAATTTCTCGAATGGTAAAAAGCTATGTTGATGGTAAGCATATTTTCCCCATTTGTAAAGTTGGTGTATAAGCGCATTCAGTAGGAATTGTTCGGTTGAAAGGTAAGAATCTTTAGCGTAGTTTAAAATGACATTTCCGGGTGGCGTCGTAGTTCTTAAAGATGAACCACACTAAACCAGCGCGCTACGGGTTTTAAAAAATGAAGACTATTTTCATCGCCATTTTTCAAGGCGTGGAGGCAAAAAATATTTTGCGCACCGATATTTATCAGCGGCTCGCGGAGCAAGAGAATCTGCGGCTGGTGCTTTTTGTAGGGAGTCAAGAACGCGCCGCCTATTACCGCAAGGAATTTTCAAGACCTAACGTCTTTTACGAAGTCGTCGGCCAGAGAAAAAACAGTTGGTTTGAGAAGATATTTTCGGAGCTGAAATTTTGGCTTTTGCGCACTGATACGGTTGATCTGAGAAAGCGCATGGCTTTGGAAGAAACGCGAAGTTACTTGAGTTATTATCTTGCTATTGTCTTGAACCGGATTTTTGCGCGCCGTTCCGTTAGGAAAGTAGTTCGGGTGCTCGATTATTTTCTGGTAAAGAGCGAAACTTTTAAAAACCAGTTCGAATTATATAAACCAGACCTGGTTTTTTTAGCTCACTTATTCGACGATTTGGAAATAGACATGCTTCGGGAGGCAAAGCGGCGGAATGTCGTTACGGTAGGATTTATAAATTCTTGGGATAAGCTTACGGCCGCGCGAGGCATTATCCGCGTCCTGCCGGAAAAGCTTATCGTGTTCAATGAATTGGTTTACGCGGAAGCCGAAGAGCATGCCGATATGAGCGCCAAGGACATTTTTATCTCCGGCATTCCCAACTATGATTGGCATGTGAATCATAAACCCAAGAGCCGAAATGAATTTTTCGCGGCTAAAAAAATCGATCCTAGAAAGAAACTTATCGTCTACGCGCCCATGGGCAAGACCTACAGCAATTCCGATTGGGATATAATTGATTTATTGAGATCAGCAATTGCTAGCGGTGAGATCAAGGACGCCCAACTTTTAGTTCGTTTTCAGCCTAATGACTTTGCCGACGAAGCCGAAATTAACAAGCGACCAGGTTTAGTTTATGATATTCCCGGTATCAGGTTTTCCGCTGGACGCGGCGTTGATTGGGACATGAGTTTTGGCGATATCAAAAATCTTACCGATACTTTGGCGAATGCCGATCTCTTTATCTGCTATGCTTCAAGCATGAGTATAGACGCGGCTGTGTTTGACAAACCAGTCATCAACATAGATTTTGAGGTGAAAGAGAAAGAGTTGATGTCCAAATCACCTACTTATTTTTACAAAATGACCCATTATCAAAACGCCGTCCGTAGCGGCGGCATAAGCTTTCCGAAGAGCCGCGAAGAATTTATAGAAACAATCAATCGGTATCTCGCCGATCCTTTTTTGGATTATGAAGGCCGCAAACGCCTGGTTTCTGAACAGTGTTGGAAAATAGACGGCCGCGCCGGATCGCGCATTGCTGACTTTATATATGACTACTCACGAGCTCATTAAAGGCATGGGCGCCGATATAGCAGATGTGCGGAGATTCCGTAAATTGCCTTACGGCCGCAACAAGTCTTTTTACTCAAAGGTGTTTACCGATGCCGAAATACGCCATTGCCTGGCAAAGCAAGATCCTTATCCGCATTTCGCCGCTCGTTTTGCCGCTAAAGAGGCGGTGGCTAAAGCCATGAATTTCAGTGTTTATAAAGCGAAAAATGTTGAAATCGTAAATGACAAGACGGGGAAACCGGAAGCAAAGATTAAAGACCGAAAATCAAAAACCAAAAATAAATTAATGGTGTCGTTATCGCACACCAAAGATCAGGCTATCGCTATTGCCCTCTGGCTGAACTAGTCCAAGAATATTTTATGGAGAAAACTATTTTTATTTCGGCTTTTAATCCGTTTATTCTACGCAATATTTTGATTGGCGACTTATTATCGGAATTGTCCAAAGACTTTTCTAAAATAGTGATTTTGGCGCCTGAATATAAAACGGATTTTTTTCGAAAAGAAATTAACAATAATCGAGTTATTATCGAAGGGGTCAAGGCAGGACAAATATCGCGCCAAGACACCATTTTTCGATTTATCAATAGTTCTTTAGTTCCATCACAAACTTTATTGCTGCATAAAAAGGAGCAATTAGCCAAAGGCGGCAGAAAATTAAGATTTTGGATTTCTTTCATATTAATGAAGATTGTTAGATTGATACCCGGCATTATAGGGCTTTCCCGTCTTAGCGATTATTTCACTATGCGCAAAGATTACTATTACCGTCTTTTTGACCGGTACCAGCCAGAGGCAGTTTTCTCGACGGATATTTTTAATGACGACGACGTTCATCTGATGGCTGAAGCTCGGCGCAATCGAATAAAAACTATTGGCATGGTCCGCTCTTGGGATAATTTTACCACTAAGGGCGTACCGAGAATCCGACCCGACTCTTTAATTGTCCAAAATGAAATTATTAAACAAGAAGCCAAGAAATTTGGAGCTATTCCGGTATCTAAAATATTCGTAAGCGGCATGCCGCAGTATGACCGTTATATTTCTGGTAGGCGGATGTCCCGAGAGGATTTTTTCAAAAAGATTGGTCTAGACCCGAAGCGCAAGCTGATTCTATTCTCGCCTTTTGGCCAGCGTTTTTCTGATGTTGATGGCGAGATTATGGATATTCTGAAGAATTTTATTAAAAACAAGGAAATTCCCGACGCCGATGTTTTAGTCCGCAATACGCCTAACGATGCGGTGTCGTTTGGTTCATTCAAGCCAGACGATCATTTTTATGTTGATGATCCCGGGTATTTTTTCAAGACCGGCGTTTATCGCGATCGGGAGCTGGGTAAAGCTGATATTGATTGGTTAGTCGATTGTTTATATCACACCGATGTCATAGTCGCAGCCGGAGCTTCTATCGGTATTGATGCCGCGATCTTTGGAAAGCCGACTATTATTATTCATTTCGATGGATATGAGATTAAACCGTATCACTTGAGCATACGTCGGTGTGTTGAGTATGACCATCCAGCTCTTTTGTTTAAAATCGGAGCTCTGCGGTCGGCGCAGAGCGGTGAGCAACTTTTAAGATTTTTGCGCGGTTATTTGGAGAATCCGAAAAAAGACGAGGCCGCTAGGCAAACAATGCTCAAGGATTACTGTTGGAAACTGGATGGCCGAGCCGGGCAGAGAATTGGCCAATTTATCCGAGAGCAATTCAAACACTAAGATTAGCGGGTTATTATGATACTTTTTCCCCAAAATACAGGTTGTATTATACTGAACTATATTGATATAAAGCGCGCTCTTAGCTATGTTTAGAAAAGCTAAAATTTATTAGTTTCAATGAGAAAAGAAGATTTAGTACAGGATCTATCTTTTATTGGTTTAAGCTATGCGCGGATTCTTGCTAAAAATATAACGCGGAAGGATACGGAAGATTTAAAGAAAAAATACCATTATATTCACATTTATTCTTTTGAGAAAGAAGAATTCCCCGGTTTCGATATTAGGACACAGCGGACACCGATTTTTGACTTGTCGGATGATTTAGAAAAGATATTTCAAAGATTTAACGACACCTGCAAAAAACACATAAGGCGAGGGGAAAGAAATCCCGATTTAAAATTAGTTGCGGCAGATGGCGATTTTACCAAGTCGTATTCGCTTTATCAAAAAGTAAAACGTCAAGAAGGCGCCCGTCCGGATATTGAGAGAGAATTTAGGGACTGCATCTTTTTCAACGCTTATTTTAAAGGATCGATGGTTGTGACTATGTCTTTTTATGACAATGGCGAAATAATCAGGGCAAAACACATAGCGTCTCTGCGTAAAGAAATGGGCGAGGACGCAAAAATCATCGCTCACGCTTCAAGGTGTCTTAACTGGGAAGTTATGAAATGGGGTAAGGCTCGCCATAGAAAAATTTTTGACCTCGGCGGCGTTACTGATGATCCGTCTAAGGCCGGTATTAAAGATTTCAAAACGTCTTTTGGCGGGACAATCGCAGATATTTACATGTGCCGCTTCGCTACGCCAGCTTTTGCTCTGGCGAAAAAAACCTTAAATTTATTTGGAAAAAATATAAATTGATTAGAACCTATTTCACAAATATCCCCAGCCGCGATATGAGCCAATTTATGCGAAAACAAGGAGTGACGACGAAGGCGTACCCTCTGCGGTACGCCGAGGAGGAACGACGCCGTTATTCGCGAAAATTGGCCATATCCCTGCGGGTTGCGGCAATTTCATCATACCTCTGCGTTGCTCCTCGTTGCGGTAGCGCAGTGGCTACCGCTTCCTCGTTGCGCCTTGAGCTATGCCGAAATTGCTCGCAACGCGACTTGGGGATATTTGTGAAATAGGTTCTGGGAACATGATTGACATCTATCCTTATAATAAAAAATCCATTGAGAGACGCGCCGCCCTGAAGGAAATTGCGCTCGACAAGCTTCTTTCGGATTATTTCGGCACTAAAGCGGCTATAGTGAGTTCCGCCCGAGCCGGCATTTTTCAGATCATAAAATATTTTGGCCTAGTTCGCACCGACCACATTCTTATCCCCGATTTTCTGTGCCGGTCGGTGCTCTATATTCTTAATTTGCAGGGATTTGGCGTACAGCAAGCGAATGCGCGCACTAAAGCAGTATTCGCGCTTCATCAGTGGGGCTACCCCCAGCGTATGGATATAATTATGGCTGAAGCGAAAAAGCGCGGTTGGCTTGTTATTGAGGACTGCGCGCATTCGTTCGGTAGTGCCTATCGCGGAGAAATGATCGGTAGTTTTGGGGACGCCGCAGTCGTGAGTTTCCCAAAAATTTTCCCGACCTATGTGGGCGGCGCGGTGCTTTCACGGCGGGACGATGTCATCTCAAACATCAATGATATTCGCTTTGAGCCTAAATCACTGGGGCAGCGTTTGTTTGATCGTATATCTGTATATGAGGCACGGCAAAAGTATTTGCGGCGCAAGCCGATTTTCTTATCACACGCTGTTTATATCAAAAGTATTCATTTCCCAAAAATCGCGTCCGCGGCGCTTCGACGTTTTCCCCAAACATTAAGAGATTTAAAATCCGAGATTGCACGAAGGCGGTATTGTCTCAACGTTCTTAAGCATCGGGAAGGCGGTAAATACTATCCAAGCCATCTTGAAGAAGGAAGCGAGGTTGTTCCGCTTTGCGTACCGATGTTTTTTCCAGAGGGGAAGCTACTTGCCGCGCAACAAATGCTTAAGGAGAAAAATATTGCCGCCGATATCCTGCATTTCGATGTTAATCGCAACATCCTTAATCCAAATTATAAGAAATGCCTGGCGCTTCCTTGTCATCAGTACGTTACCGACGATGAATTAAGCGCTATGTGCGATGTGATAAGCCGAACGTAAAAATTATCCTCTATGTTTATGGAATTTCGAGAAATAAAAAACCGTGTTTTTAACCTAATAAATAGCCCGGAATCTTCGGTGGCGTCCTATTTAGCTTTTCATAAAAAGTTGGAAAATTTTCATTCTAACTTACCGGAATACATGAGAAGATTGAATGTAGCTTTTTTAAGCAATTTTACCATTCAGGGATTGCCGGAGGTTTTTAAGGTTCAGGGTATATTTCATAATCTATGGCTCAAGACATATCTTTCTCCTTATAACCAGTATGCCCAGGAAATTCTTAATCCGGACAGCGGATTAAATAAATTTAAGCCAGAGTTAGTTTATTTTATTCTTGATCCCGTAGAAGATCAGCTTTCTCAGTTGTACGATTTGGCGTTTTCAATACTGGAGAAAACACGCGCAAAGAAGGTTGTATTTTTGAGTACACGAATATCTTCTTTCGAAAATAACGATACTATTAAGTTCGTTAATCTTTTTGAGTTAGTAGATGAATTAGGCCTGCGTCATTATTGGGGTACCAAATATAAAGAATTAGGCGATTTACGTTTGTCTCCTCAGGCTTTCCCGAAGTTGGCGGAGGCGCTTTTGGCTTATGCAGTGGCTTTAAGCGGCGCCACCAAAAAATGTTTAGTCATGGATCTTGATAATACTCTCTGGCGGGGAATTGTGGGCGAAGATGACGAGATTGCGCCTAAGGAAAAATTACAAAGGAAGATTTTAGCGCTCTCCGAGCAAGGAATTGTGTTGGCTATTAACAGCCGTAATAATGAGGCGGATGTTTTCCAAATTATTGATAATCATCCCAAAATGATTCTGCGTAAAGGTCATTTTGCCGCTTGGCGCATTAATTGGCAGGATAAAGCAGAGAATATGGGTGAGCTAGCCCAGGAATTGAATTTAGGATTGGATAGCTTCGTTTTTATTGATGATGATCCATTCCAGCAAAACGCCGTGCAAGCGTCTTATCCGGAAATTACGGTATTAAGCCCTGAACAATTGGAAAGCTACTCCGGATTTTTTAGGTTTGATATTACCGAGGAGGATAAAGGACGAAGCCGGATGTATGCCGATGAGCGTAAGCGCCGGGCATTACAAACATCTTTAAAAACCGTTGATGATTTTTTGCGTGAGCTTAATCTTCAGGCGCTGATCAAGTTCGCCGACAGCGGTTCGTTGCCGAGGATATCTCAACTTACGCAGAAAACCAACCAATTTAATTTAGCCACGCGCCGCTATTCCGAAGGCGAGATAAAAAAAAATCTTGATGGCGGGTCAAAAATTTGGACTCTTCAAGCTCGAGATAAATTTGGCGATTATGGCATTGTCGGCATCGCTATGATTGAACCTCGAGGAGAACTCTGGCGGATTGATAATTTTATGTTGAGTTGCAGGATTTTAGGCCGCGGCATCGAAAAAATCTTTTTGAATTTTGTTTTGAAAACAGCTCGAGCGGCGGGCGCCAAAACCGTGGCGGGCGAATTTATTCCGACGGCCAAAAATAAATCTTGCGCGACCTTCTACGCCGATAATAATTTTGAATTTAAAGGGCAAGAAGGCGATGTAAATTTCTATCACCATGACCTTGCGAGTTTTAGTGTCGATTATCCGAGCTTCATAAAAGTTACTTGTTTATGAGAACCGTGGAGGAGGTTTTATCAAAAGCTTTAGGCGTTCCTAAAGAAAGGTTTAAGGACACCACCACTCCGGAGGAGATAGAATCTTGGGATTCTTTTAACGGCTTGATTTTAGTAACTGAACTGGAGAAAAACTTCAAGGTTAAATTTACGATTGATGAAGTTGTGGCGGTAAAGAAAGTCGGCGACATTAAAAAAGTTTTAAAAAAGCATGGAGTTAAAACTTAACAAATTATTTTATGATGATATTAGAGTTGGTGACACGTTCTTTTTTGAGAAAATGGTCGATCGCGAATTAGTCGATAAATTTGCTGATTTAAGCGGAGACAAAAACCCTCTTCACGTTGACGAATCGTACGCCGAGAAAACCGAGTTCGGCGGCCGAATTGCTCACGGCATGCTTTTGGGCAGTTTTTTTTCGGCTTTAATCGGGATGCTTTGCCCCGGAGAACGAAGCCTTTATTTATCGCAAACTCTGAATTTTCGAAAACCAATTAAACCAAACAGCAGAATTACGATAGAGGGGAAAGTAACGGCCAAATCCGACGCCGCAAAAATTATTGAAATAGAAACAGTCGTCAAAGACGACAAGGGCGCGGTCGCGGTGTCCGGCATAGCCAAGGTTAAAATAAGATAAAATGCTAGCCAAATTTTTAAGTAAATTCATACCGAAACAGAAAAGTGAAGAGCGGATAGATTTCTTAAAGAAGGTAATGAATTTCGTTCATAAGTGCAAAATCCCCGGAGATTATTTGGAATTCGGAGTATTTAAAGGAAGCACTTTCACGGAGGCTTATAAAATCGCTAAGGCAAAAAAAATAAACGGCATGCGTTTTTTTGCTTTTGATTCTTTTGAGGGCTTGCCGGAAAGCAGTGGTATTGATAAAGATTCCGGTCAGTTTGAAAAAGGCGAATATAAATTTTCTATTGAACGGTTCAAAGACAATCTGAAAAAAGCCGGCGTTAATCTTAAAGATGTCAAAATAATACCTGGCTGGTTTGATCAAGTTCTCAACAGCGGATTAAAAAAGGAGCTTGGGCTCGAAAACACGGCAGTAGTTTGGATAGATTCTGATTTATACGAGTCGGCAGTACCAGCTCTGGATTTTATAACGGACCTAGTTGTAGATGGAACGATTATAGTTTTTGACGATTGGTTTTTCTTTAAAGGAAATCCCAATAGAGGCGAGCAAAGGGCCTTCGGGGAATGGCTGGCAAAAAATCCTCAAATAAGAGTGTCAGAATTTCATAAATATTTTTGGCACGGCAATTCTTTCATTGTCCACAAGTAATTAGTCGTAACTTCCATTTTCTTGCTAAAAGTTGTAAAATCTTAATATCTAGTCTATGGCAAAAAACCTTCACGATAAGGTCATTTTAATTTTAGGAGGCACTGGCGGCATCGGCTCTGCTATCGGCGATGTTTTGGAGAATGCCGGCGCCAGAGTTTGCAGACATGGTAGAAGGGGCGACTTTGCCGCTGACGTCCGGGAAGAAAAAAATATCGAAGCGTTAGTTGAAAAAATCGTCCAAGAATTCGGACGCATAGATATTATCGTTAACTCGCTTACGAGTTCGATAAAACTCGCGCGCCTTGAAGAAAGATCTTGGTCGGGTTTTTTAGATCAATTCAACGTTCAGCTCAAGTCGACAGTCGACATTTTAAAATACGCGGTGCCACAAATGAAAAAACCGGGCGGCGGAAAGTTTGTCAATATT
>CAYJCQ010000001.1:0-19375 GCA_964368725.1 uncultured Candidatus Saccharibacteria bacterium | reverse complement strand
ACGCCGCTGACCTTGCTGTTTATTTAATTCTTGCGGTTGCGGCTTATTTTCTTTACTGGAAGTACAATCGCAGAAAAGCGGTTTTGTTTTTTGGACTGATCGCCGCCATGTTTATAGTATGGAATATCCAGCTTGTCGTGGGCTATGTTCCGGTTCCCCATTTTTTCAGGCGGTCAATATCGCCGATAATATTTATTTTGCTTTTTAATTTTCTCCGCGACACTCTCCGCATGATTAAAATTAGCGGCTATCCGTTTATAAGAAAAGTAGGAGTCGTGGCGCTCGCGGTTCTCTCTCTGGCTCTAGTGGTTAAAAAAGCCGTGAATGTTTTAGCAATAAGCAATGACCTTCAGCCCCATCTTGCTGATTACTATAAATTTCCTGACGAAGTAGCGCGATCGTGGTGCTGGATCAATGAAAATCTCGAGCGTGAACCGCGCATCGTTTCGCCCTCTACGCTCACTTCTTTCTATCTTACTTCGTATACCGGAGCGCGGCCCCTTTTGCCGACGGCCTTTACTACGCTTATGGCTGTTAGAGAAATGGAAGATCGTTATCTCACAAGCCACAAACTTTTCGGCGTGCCGGAAGAAGTTTTGCGCGCGCGGCTTGCGGGCGAACTGCCGCTTGATTGCAGCGGTTATGAATGTTTTCCGGATAAAGACAGTAATCTAAACGATAGTTTCTGGAATCTTTACGGCAATTATTTTGCCAGCCGTTACGGGAATTTCAGGAATTTTATCGCTAAAGCGCCGCAAGACGCAGTTAAAGAAAAACGACTGGAAAAAATTGAGGAACTCGTGGATCGCTACCGTGACCTAGAAGTAGATTGGGCCGCGGTCGCTGGCGCTTATGTCTATTACGGCCCTTTAGAGAAGCAGATTGCGTCTGCGGATTTTTCCAAAAATAGAAATCTCTCGTTGGTGTACGGGAACGAATCAGTGGAGGTATACAAGGTTATTCGTTGACATGCCATCCAGAGTAAGGTACAACATATTTGATAATAGAGAATTATGAAAAAAGCTTTTTTGACCGGCGTTACCGGCCAGGACGGCTCGTATCTTGCCGAGCTCCTGCTTGCCAAAGGGTACGAGGTTCACGGCATGATGCGCCGTTCAAGTTCTTTTAATACTAAGAGGATCAGCCATATCGCGCATTCTCTTCAGGATCCGGCGAGCCGTTTCCACCTGCACTACGGCGACTTGACCGACGGCAGCGCCCTAAACCGGCTCCTTAAAACTATTAAACCGGACGAGATTTATCACCTCGGCGCCCAGAGCCATGTGCGCGTCAGTTTTGACGTCCCGGAATACACCGGCGACGTAACCGCTTTGGGGACGCTTCGGCTTTTGGACGCGATCCGTGACGCCAATATCGCAGCTAAATTTTACCAGGCCTCCTCATCGGAAATGTACGGGTTGGTCAAGGAAACTCCGCAGAACGAGGAAACGCCTTTTTATCCGAGGAGCCCTTACGCCTGCGCTAAAGTTTACGCCTACTGGATAACGAAGAATTATCGCGAGGCCTACGGTTTGTTTGCGATAAACGGGATTTTATTCAATCATGAATCGCCGCGGAGAGGAGAAAATTTTGTTTCCAAAAAAATTACTCATACCGTCGCGAGAATCAAGGCTGGACTTGAAAATAAGCTTCTGCTCGGTAATTTGCAGGCAGTGCGCGACTGGGGTTATGCGCCGGAATATGTTGAGGCCATGTGGCGCATGATGCAGCAGGACAATCCAGATGATTACGTGGTTGCTACCGGCGAGGCTCACACTGTTCAGGAATTTGTGGAAGAAGCATTCAGACTCGTGGGGCTCAACTGGGAGCAGTACGTCTCTACCGACCCGCGTTACTACCGTCCGTCTGAAACACCAACGCTGCTCGGGAGTTATAAAAAGGCTAAAGATAAGATCGGTTGGGAGCCGAAAGTTAAATTCAAAGAGTTGGTGAAGATTATGCTGGAGCACGATTTGAAAGAGCATGGCCTTACTCTTTCTTAAATCCACGTCATGAGAGGAGATTTCTATAAAAGCAAAAAAGTTCTAGTGACCGGAGGCGCGGGGTTCATCGGCAGTTATGTGGTGGAATCGCTGGTTGGTCTGGGGGCGAAAGTTACGGTACCGGTTCGCAAAAGCACCAAGCTGGATTTTTTAACCGGGGTACTTAACGATATAGCACTTGTCCATGCCGATCTTGCCGACCGCGCGGCAACAGACGCGGTGATGAAGAATCAGGAAATTGTCTTGAATCTGGCCGCGGCTAAGGGCGGAGGCATAGCAAACAGCATAGAACATCAGGCTAGTCTGTTCCGCGACAACATGACTCCATTTTTAAGCGTCCTTGATTCGGCCCGAGCGGCAGGTGTGGAACGATTTTTGGTGGTAAGCTCGGCTTGTGTTTATCCAAAGGATACTTCCCATCCAACGCCGGAAGAGGAGGGGTTTAAAAACGCGCCAGAGCTCTCCAATGCCGGTTATGGCTGGTCAAAGCGCATGGAGGAATATTTGGGCGGGGCCTACGCCGAGGAGTTCGGCATGAAGATCGCGATAGCCAGACCTTTCAATGCCTACGGGCCGCGAGACGATTTTTTCGCGCCGACAAGCCATGTGATTCCCGAATTAATCAAAAGAATTTTAGATGGCGAAAATCCGCTCGTGGTGTGGGGCAGCGGCAGACAGACCCGCTCCTTTCTTTACGCGACGGATTTCGCGAAGGGGCTTCTTGAGGTTTGTGAAAAATATCCGGTTGCCGATCCGTTGAATCTTGGCAGTGACGAGGAGATTTCAATCGGCGACCTTGCGCGTTTGATTCTTGAATTGTCCGGTTCGCCCGCAAAAATAGTTTTTGACACTTCAAAGCCGGATGGCCAGCCGCGCCGGACCTGCGACACCAGAAAAGCCGAATCCAAAATAGGCTTCCGCTCCGAAGTGCCGCTTCGCGAGGGGCTCCAAAAAACAATCGCGTGGTATACCGAAGAAAAATCAAAGCGCGGACAATGAGCGTAACTCTTTTAGCGCCGACATTAAACGAAATAGAAGCAGTCAAGGTTATTTTTCCGAAAATCAGGAAAGAATGGGTGGACGAAATTTTGGTAATAGACGGCGGTTCGACCGACGGCACGGTTGAGTTTTGTCAGAAACTGGGCTGCACTGTTTACAGTCAAACCGGACGCGGTTACGGCGCCGGTATGAAAGAAGGCGCTCTTAAGGCCAAAGGAGATTTGATTATTGAATTTCCCGCCGACGGCAACTCTCCGCCCGAGAAGATTCCCGAGCTGATAGCAAAACTTAAACAGGGCTATAACTTTGTGATTGCCTCGCGCTATTTAGGCGGAGCCAAAAGTTACGACGACGATTTTTTGACCTCCATCGGCAATTGGGCATTCACCAGATTGGTTAATTTGCTCTTCGGAGCCGGCTATACGGACGCGCTCATTGGTTTCCGCGGTTACCGAAAAGCGGTTTTCCCCGAACTTAATATGGACGCCAAAGGTCTTTCCTGGTCAGTTCAGATGCCTATCAAATTCGCGAAACGGAAACTTAAGACCGCAGAAATTCCCGCGGACGAGCCGGCGCGAATCGGCGGCGTGAGAAAAATGAAGCCGCTTAAAACCGGCTGGGAGATACTTATGGTTATAGCTAAAGAGTTTTTTAATAAAAATCTGTGAACTATCAAACCATTAAAAAATGCCGTTCCTGCGGCAATAAAAATTTAATTGAGGTTTTGGATTTTGGAGAACAGTATCTTGCTTCGGTTTTTGTAGCCGATAATGACAATCACGAACTCGCCAAAATGCGTATTCCTTTAACAGCGGCTCTCTGTAGCTTAGGGGGCGATGCCGGGGCCTGCGGGTTGCTCCAGCTTGGACAAACGGCGGACAGGGACAGCATGTATCGGAATTATTTCTACCGCTCCAACACCAACCCGATGATGCGCGATGCCCTGAAAGAAATCGTGTCTGAAACCGCTAAGAGAATTCGGTTCGGGGCGGGCGATGCCGCTATTGATATAGGCGCAAACGACGGGACCACGCTCTCGTATTTCCCTGAGCATATGCTTCGCATCGGAATCGATCCGGCAAAAAACATAGACCGGAGCGGCTTGGATCCGTCAATAATAATTATCGAAGATTATTTTTCTGCTAGCCGTGCCTTGGAGACGAGCGGCGGCAGATTATTCAAATCGGTGACTTCGATCGCGATGTTTTACGACTTAGATGACCCGAATACGTTCGTATCCGAAGTTAAATCAATCCTCGCCCCAGGGGGCATCTGGTGCATCCAATTGAGTTATCTGCCGACTACGCTCAAAACTCTGAATTTTTACGATTTCTGTCATGAGCACGTCGCTTACTATTCTTTAAGCACGCTCTCGGCGCTTCTCCGTCGGCACGGCCTCTCTATTTTTGACGCGGCGCTAAACGACGTAAACGGCGGCAGTTTGAGGGCCTTCGTTTGCCGCGCGGAGGACGGCCGTCCGGTATCGTCAAGCATGAAAAAATTACTCGCCGAGGAGGAAAAGATAAAATTATTTGATCCGGCAACCTACCGGGATTTTGCCGCGAAGATTGACCGCTTAAAGAAAATTACGCTAGGGCTCATCTATTCTGAAAAAGAAAAAGGCGGTTTGGCCATTGGGCTTGGTGCTTCGACTAAAGGCAATGTGCTTCTGCAGTATTTCGGGATAGGCAAAGAGCTTATCCCGTACTTGAGCGAGCGCAATCCGGAAAAGGTGGGCCTGCGTACGCTCGGAACCGATATAGAGCTTATCTCCGAAGAACGGGCAAGAGCCATGAACCCGAGCGTTATGCTCGCGCTCATTTGGTTTTTCAAGGACGAGCTCGTGAAGAGGGAACAGTCATATCTTGAGCGCGGCGGCAAACTCTTTTTCCCGATGCCATATCCGCATATCGTGACTAGAGACGGCGAGCAGACCTTGAATATTTGACCTAATCCTCCGGCAAGCCCTAGCCGTCAGGCTAGGGAAGGATAGGATCCGCTGTCTTCTGCTACGATGAAGGCATGGAGTATCGAAAACAAGGACATTGTGTCTACGGCACCGAGTACCACATCGTCCTCACGACCAAATACCGGAGGAAGATTTTCAATGAGGGGATCGGCCAGTATTGCGTCGTGAAATTGCGAGAGATTTCCCGATACTACCCGGACATCAGAATCACTGACGCGAAGACCGACCAAGACCATATCCATTTCCTTGCCTCCATCCCACCCCGATTTTCGGTGAGTAAAGTCGTGAATCTCGTGAAGAGCAATACGGGCCGATCCTTGCGGGAGAAGTTCCCGTTCTTGAAAGACGTGTACTGGGGCGATGACGGTATTTGGTCGGGAGGATACTTTGTTTCTACGGTAGGCGTGAACGAAGAGATTATCCGGAAATACATTGAGATGCAGGGAAAGGAAGACAGCGGACGAGCGAATCTCGAAATCACCTAATCAAGCCACGGCCGTAAGGCCGTGGTAGTTGACTGATCGTTGCTTTGCAATTACTTGAGTGCTAAATTTTAATTTAATGGGGAAATGTGTTTATATACCAAGGACGACTATCGATGAAACTCTTCGGAATAAACCCGTTTACGGCAAGCGTTTGCTTGAACCTTTAAAGAAGATCGCGTCCGAGTCGGGACTACCATTCAACATTCTTGAAGATCGTGAGGTCTTGAATGACGCGGAAATACACAATCACGAAAATGACCTATGGCTGTGTCTTGAGGGCGAGGTTGTTTTTACGGTTGACGGTGAGCTTGTTAATCCTTGGCCAAAACGCGATGTTGACGGCTCAACCGATGATAGAGAATGGAAGGCAAAAGAGATCAAGGGCGGCAGTACTATCACAATGCGTCCGGGCGACTGGCTTTATGTGCCGGCAGGTTCGCCTCATAAACACGATTGTCCTAGCGGGATTGCGCGCCTTGTAATTATAAAAATTTCTGCGAAACATCCTTAGTTATTTAAGACTATATGGGCATCTGGGCATTATTCGCGTTCGCGAACGCGGTTTCCAATTCGGTTTATAACGCGGTCGCGAAGCAAGTCGTATCGTTAAAGCACTATTCGCAGTACACGATCACCATCTGGGGAGCGCTTTTGGCCTCGTTTGTTCTTTTTGCCGCAAATTTCGCCCTAGGATTCCCAGAGATAGATTCCAGGTTTTGGGCCGTGTCCCTTACTACGGGAGTTTTAAACGGCATCGCGAGCCCGCTCATGCTCAAGGCCTATGATCTGGGAGTTTTTTCCTCGGTCTATTCCAAGATACTGCTTACCCCAGTTTTTATGCTTTTAACCTCATTTCTGCTTTTAGGAGAACAGCCGAGCTTGCTCGGAATTTTCGGGGTTTTACTTACAGTATGCGGCCTCTGGGTTATCTCCGGAAAGAACATTAAATCCGAGCCGAAAGCCATTGAAGGCGTCGTTTCCGTGCTCAATGAAACCGAGAAGAAAAAAGTAAAAGACCTCAGGAAGGCCGAACTGCTCGGAATACTTGTTGCTTTTATTTATTCAATTTCAGTAAATTACGATAAGCTTTCGGCCGCCTATTCAAACGCGGTTTTTGCTCCTGCCGTAAGTTTTGTTTTCGTTGCCTTGACCAATATCGCTTATCTTTTGATTGTGAGGAAGCCGAGCGGGATAATCCCAACTGAGCGCCACGCCTTATCGCACGTCCGTTACCTTCTTCTTGTGGGCGCCATACTCGGCGGAAGCTCAATCCTCCACAATCTCGCGCTTTTGAACGGCCCCGCGGCTTACACGATCGCGATCAAAAGAATCGCTGTGCTCTTCGGCGTCTTTTGGGGTTGGCGGTTTTTCAAGGAAAAAGAAGTCGGCCGGAAAGCGCTTGGGGCGCTCGTCGCCGTCCTCGGCGTTCTCATGATTATATTCGCGTGACCATGAACGGATATCCTGCCGGAAAAAAAGATTTTCTTTTAGTCACGGTAACCAGTTTGATTTTCGGTTTGTTCTTACTGCCGATTCTAGAAAATATCCGTCCGGCGTTTTGGGAGTTTAATTCTCGAAACGTCATGCTCGTAATCGCCGGCTTTTTGGTTTTTGGAAATTTTGCGCTTTGGGTTGGGAGTTTGATCGGCCGTAAATATTCTTGGGCCTGGCAGTTTGCCAAATACGGCGCCGTGGGCTCCATGGCCGCGGCAACCAACTTCGGCATACTGAATCTTTTAAGCTTGTTAACCGGGGCTTTCTCCGGCGTCCTGATTATAGTATTCAATACCGCGGCGTTCGCAGTCACAGTAACCAACGCTTATTTTTGGCACAAATTTTGGTCCTTCGGCCAGAATTCAAAACCGCAGCTCATCCAATTCTCCCGGTATCTGGCGGTTGCGGTCGCGAGCGCGGTAATCGACAGCTTGATAGTCTATTTTTTTACGACCTTTATAGAGGCGCCCGGCGGTTTGTCGCCGGCGGTTTGGGAAAACATAGGCAAGGCAATTGCCGTCTTTCCGGTGGTTATTTTCAATTTTCTGGGCTATAAATTCTTTGTTTTTCATCCGGGAATGGCAGATGACAAATCCGAGCCGATTTAGGTTTATTTTAAGAACCGCAGATTATGGGGAAAGCCACCGATCTAATTTGGGATAAAATTCAAAAAGGTGTTTTTGTCATTGCCGAAGCAGGTAAGACATTTATTGAAACCGAGGAAGATCGCCCAGTCGCGGAGTATCTTAAAAACGCCAAAGAATTGGTGGATAAGGCCGTTTGGGCGGGCGCCGATGCGATAAAATTCCAGACCCATTCGGTGGAAGACGAGCAGTTGCCGTTTGAAGTGCGCTCACCGCATTTTAACGGCATGGATCGCTACGGCTGGGTGAAGCGCAATACTGACGCGACTCCGGTTAAAGAATTCTGGAAGCCGCTTCGTGAATACTGTGAAAGCCGAGGCATTGTTTTTTTATCCACTCCGATGAGCAGGGGAGCGGCGCGCCGGCTCTCTGCAACCGGCGTACTTTTATGGAAAATTGGTTCCGGAGACATTCTTGATTTTGTGCTTTTGGATTACGTCCGAAACACCGGTTTGCCGGTCATCATGTCTTCGGGGATGAGCACGCTGGAAGAAGTTGAAAAAGGATTTAAATTTTTAAGAGCAAAGAACAAGCGCGTGGCGCTTCTGCATTGCCTCTCAAAATATCCCGGCTTGCCGGAAGAAGCTAATCTAGCCACTATGGAGCTCTTTCGGGAAAGATTCCCCGGCGTACCGGTTGGATTTTCGGAGAACTCGCCTTATCTGGAGCAATCGCTTATTGCCGTCGCGATGGGCGCGGCCATAATTGAACGCCATTTTACTGCTAACCGCGATTCGTGGGGGCCGGACCATAAAATATCTTCCACGCCGGAGGAGCTTAAGAAACTTGTGGATGGCGTGAGAAAAATTGAGCGCGATCCTGAAGAAAGAATGAGATGGCTCGCGCATCCGAACGCGCTATTGGCTTTGGGTAAGAAGGAAAAATTTCTGCGCGAGGGCGAGGCATTATTCCGGCCGCTTTTCAGAAAGACACTCGTGGCCGGAGAAGATATTCCAGCCGGAGCCGTGGTTGCCGACAAAATGCTTTACGCCATGCGGCCGCAGTTTGCGGGCAAGATGCCTTCGGAACGGTATCATGAGATTTTAGGGAGGAAAACAAAATCAGCCATCAGGAAATACGATCCGATTGATTTCGCAAATCTTGCTTAAAGATTAATTTGTTTTACAATGGGCTTTATGGCTAACGGCAGAATTGCCAAACCGAAAATAGGCATAGTGGGTATAGGTATGGTGGGCACTCCGCTCATGCGCTGGTTTTTAGAACAGGTTTTTGTTCGCGGCAAAAATCTGTTTCTCTACGATATAGACGTTAAAAAGAGCTATTTTGACGATATCAACGGCTCTGAGATTGTTTTTATTACGCTTCCCACGCCACGGAATCCCAAAGACGGTTCCTGCGATATTTCCATAGTTGATTCCGCGATCGCTAAACTTAAACCGGGCAAAATTGTTGTCATCAAATCAACGGTGCCGCCGGGAACCACGGAAAGTTTTCAAAAAAAATATCCTAAGCATAAGTTTTTGTTCAGTCCGGAGTTTTTAACCGAATCCCGCGCCTGGGAAGACATGGTCAGGCCAGACCGCCAGATTGTGGGTTTTACCAAAAAGAGCTTGGACGCGGCTAATTTTGTTCTCGGGCTTTTGCCCAAAGCGCCCTTCATGTCGCCTTGGGGGTTGGGCACTTACAATCCGATTCGTCTTACCGCCACCGAAGCCGAATTTGTGAAATATGCCGGCAACCTTCACTTTGTGCGCAAAGTAAATTGGGCAAACGCCCTTTCTCGCACCTCGGCTAAACTAGGCGCCGATTATGAGAACGTGCGCCGCGGCATGGCCGCCGACCACCGGATAGGCGATTCGCACCTGGACGTAAACCACGGCGGCTACAAGGGTTGGGGCGGCTACTGCTTCCCGAAAGACACCGCGGCTTTCATGTCTTTCGCGAAATCCCGTAAACTCGATGATATTCACGCCCTACTTATGGCCGACTGGAAATTCAACGAGAACATTCTTAAGGAACAAGGGCTTACCGTCGAGGATGTGAGCAAGCATATTACGGATCTTGAACTGCGGGAAAAAAGGAGCAAGAAATCGTTGAAAAGGGAATTTGCGTCGTTCTAGAAAAATATTCCAGGGTTATGATATAGTCAGTTCACATGAATCCCCGTACTCTGACTAATATTTACGTTTGGGCCCTGAAGGGCCTTTTGTTCGCGATCCCTTTTTTATCGCTTTGGATCGCGAGTTCTTTTTATTTTCCCTACATCACCGGCAGAAACTTTGCCTTCCGGATCATAATCGAAATCGCGCTTGCTCTTTGGATAGGCCTCATCGTCTTAGATAGGCGTTATCTGCCCAGACCGAGCCCGATACTTTGGGCGATTTTCGCTTTCGTCGCCGTTGTGGGCATCGCCGATTTATTCGGCGTTGATCCTTACAGAAGTTTTTGGTCAAATTACGAACGCATGGAGGGCTATATTATGATCCTCCATCTGGCCGCTTATTTTTTAGTAGCCTCTAGCGTACTCCGCACTAAAAAAGAATGGCTGCAGTTTTTTCATGCTTTTCTTTTTGTCGGCATCTTAGTCGGCGGCTACGGCGTTCTTCAGGTTTTGGGCCTGAAGCAGGCGATTCAAGGCGGCGACGTGCGCATTGACGGCACCATCGGTAACCCAACTTATCTTGCCGCTTATCTTTTGCTGGTCATGGGCGCCGCTTTCCTGCTCTTTTTAAATACCGCGCGTAAAGGATTGCGCTATTTATATGGCGCCGCGATTATCTACTTTTTGGTTATTATGTATTTTGCCGCTTCTCGCGGGGTAACGCTCGCTGTTTTGGTCACAATACCAATAGCTCTTGCCGGCTACCTTTTCCTTACGCGCGGCCGGCAAAGCGAAAGGAATGGCAAGCGCATTGCCGCAGCCGTTTTGGCAGCCATCGTTCTTGTTCCGGTGTTATTCGTTCTTGTGAGGAACACAAATTTTGTCCGCGAGAGCGAGGTGCTTTCGCGTTTCGCTTCCATTTCTTTGGGTGAGCGCACCACTCGTTCGCGTTTTCTGATTTGGGATATGAGCTGGCAGGGGGCCAAAAACCGCTCTCTTTTGGGCTGGGGACAGGAAAATTACATCCAGGTATTCTCCAAGTATTACAATCCGCGGCTTTATGACCAGGAACCTTGGTTTGATCGGAGCCACAATATTGTTTTTGATTGGCTGATTAACGCCGGTTTCTTGGGTTTGGTTGCTTACATCTCTATTTTCGTTATGTTTTACCGCGCGATTTGGAAATGTTTGCGCAAGCAGGAAGTCGGCTTGAAAGAAGCCCTCGCGCTAGCCGCGCTTCCATTGGCGTATTTTCTCCAAAATCTTTTAGTTTTCGACAACTTCAATACTTATGTTCTGTTTTTTTCTTTTCTGGCCTATGGGCACGGGCTTAGCTGGTTTTCAGTGGAGCAGGCAAAGAAAGAATCCGCCGCCGCGAAAAGCGCTCGGGGGAAAATATTCTACTCGGTCGCCCTTGCGGGCGTTGCGTTGATTTTTGCCGTAACGGCCGCCTATTTTGTGAATATCAAGCCAGCGGCGCAGGCGCGCGGTATTATTGAGGGTCTTCTGGCCACTTCCGACAGCATTGACCCTTATGGCAAAACTTTATCAACCTTTGAAGAAGCATTCGCTTACAACACCTTCGGCAACAGCGAAACACTGGAACAATTTCTTAAAGTAGCGGAGCTGCTTTTATCTGAGACCGAAGTTCCTAACGAAATTAAAATTAAGTTCGTCACCTCCGCGGGCGGGCGCGCCGAGAAGTATTTTGAGCAATATCCCAACGCTATCCGAATTCATCTTATGGTCGGTTCTTTGTATCAAAACGCTAGCTTCCTTGACGGATCTTACTTATTTAAAGCGCGGGATCATCTGAAGGCCGCGCTGGAACTTAGTCCAAAAAAACAATCCATCTTATTTTTACTAGCCGAGAATTATCTTAGAAATCAAGAAATTGTCAAAGCATTTGAGATCATAGATCAGGCGATCGCGTTAGAGCCGGCAAACCCGGAAGCGCGCGTGCTCAAGGCATCAATGGCGGTACTCGTCGGCAGGGATGACATAGTTCTGGAGGTGCTCCAGGCGCTTGACCAAGAGCGTATTGCCGGAGGCGGAGATACCCCGGATCAGGCCCTCGGTACATTCATTAGCGCCCTCGACCGTATTGCCCAGCTTTATCTTAGGATTGACGCTAAAGACAAAGCCAGACTGATTTTTCAGGAGATTGTCCGGGTTGCTCCAAACCCAGATCCGTATCAGGCAATAGTTGACGATTTATCGGATTGAATAATTCGCCCTATTTGGCGACTTAAATCAACTTATCCACAGGGCTAAAATAACCTGTGGTATAATCAAGTTAACGATTATTTACTATTGAGGTCGAACGGCTTCTTGCTTTATTTAATTTGGTAAAACTTCAAGGTCGAAAACTTCATTGATTAATTCAAAAAATAAAACTCGTTAGATTGAGCATAAGTTTCATGTCGTATCTACATATACAGAAACACAAATTAATAACATTCGGAGTTTCGGTATTTTTATCATTCTTTCTCGTCGTGCTTATGGCCGGTGCTATCACCTATATTGATCTTGATAGCGTAGGTGTCGCGACAGCCACACCAGGCGCGGCAGTAAGCGTAAAAGGACAAGGCATATTCGAGGGCTTTGTCTCTGCCGATTACTTTACTTCAACCTCCACAGCAACTTCCTGGCTTCTTGGCGGCAATCTCGGTTTGGGAACTACAACACCAGGTGGAAAGCTCGATGTAAGAGGCGCTGGCTTATTCGATGGTTTTGTTCACGCCAACTACTTCAAGTCGACATCTACAAATCCATCGTGGATATTTGGCAACCTCGGTTTGGGAACCACTACCCCAGGTACCTTTTTGGGTGTAAAGGGCGCTGGTCTTTTCGAGGGCTTTGTTTGGGTTGATTATATGGTTGCTACTTCGACTGGCACTGCTTCTGGATTTGGCACCACTTCGCCAGGCGCGGAATTTGCAGTTGGTGGCGGCGCTTTATTTGAAGGCGGCATTACTGCTTCCTATTTGAATGCGACCTCTACAACGGCAACCTCTACAGTAAGCGAATTCGGACTCCAGGCATCAACAACCCTCATTATGGATGGTATGACCGGAAGGGTTTCGCTTGGCGCGACAACCACTCCGGACGGAGATGTAGCGAACGTGCCGAGCTCGCTTGATCCGTCATTAAGCATCTTTGGTATGGGCAATGCCAATAACGCGACCGGTACGCTCTACATCGGTAACAACGCCGGCGGCGGAGGCGGAGCGATTCTCCTTAAATCAGCAGACGGCAGCGGTTGCATCTCCATTATGGCGACACGAGGAAGTAATGCGATTGACAGCACCGCGACTCTTACGGTCAGGGTTGCCGCTTGTCCAAAATAAAAACAAGTCCTTCGACAGTCATAAAAATTCATGAATCTACACAATTGGAAAATTGTGAGAGTGCTTGCGGTAATATTGGGATTAGCGGCAGCCGCGACGGCTTTGGCAACCTCGGACGATGTCCAGTTTGGCAGCGGCTCCACTTTAGTGATTAATGGCTTGGAGATTCAGGCGACCGGGAATCTTGAGTCAATCGTGGTTAGTAGCGCCAATACCGACGTGGCAATCACCTCTAACCTTACGTTTACTTCAAACGACAAGACCACATTTAGCTACGGCGGCGGCGGCATCACAACCACTTTCACATGCGGCGGCAGCTCTTCCGCACTTTCTATGAACGGCGGCGGCAGTATGCCTGTTACGCCAACTGGTTCTACGTGCACTAACTCTGGAGGTGGCGGCGGAGGTGGCGGTGGGGCCACGCCAACACCCACGCCAACTCCAGCAGTTTCATCTTCTTCCGGGGGTTCATCGTCAGCGACTCCAACGCCGAAACCTACTCCAGCGGCGATTGCCGCAGGACCGACTCCTTCTCCGACGGTTATCGCGATTTCAACTCCGGTGGCAATATCCGTTCCGGCAGGCGTTTCTCCTAAGTTTACGTTCGGCTTTGGCAAGGGCACGTCAGGCGCGCACGTGAAGCGTCTCCAGCAGCTGTTAAATGCCGATTCTGATACAAGAGTTTCTGCTTCCGGCGTCGGTTCTCCGGGTAAGGAAACAAACACTTTCGGTCCTTTAACCGCGAACGCCGTCCGCAAATTCCAGGAAAAGTACGGCATCGCGAAACCGGGAGATCCTGGATATGGCTTTGTTGGTCCTAAAACCAGGGCGAAGATTGATCAGGTTTTCAGCGGAGCAGCACAGCCGGTTGGAACGCCGTCTCCGGCAAGCGTCCAGTCCGCTCCGGTCAATCAGCAGGCCCAGATCCAGATAATTCAGGCCCAGATCAGCGCCCTTTTGGAACAGCTTAAGAAACTGCAAGGCCAGCAATAGCATTCTCTTTTGAGAAAGAACCCCTAGAAACGGGGTTCTTTCGTTTTCGGAAAATTAGCGAATGTCCGGAAAGCGCTAAAGGGCTTAAAGCCGCTTACCTGCTTTATTTTTCTCCAGAGTATGGCGTTTGAAACTAATTCCGCGAGAATCGTGGCGAGAGCCGCGCCCTCAATGCCGTAGCGCGGGATAAGCAGCAGATTAAAAACGACGTTTGAAACGGCGGCAGCGCCGACAAAAATCGCGAGATGCCGCGTAGCGTCATAGGCAAAAATCGCGTTCCCGATGACACCGGCCGGATAGACGATGAGCACTGTTAAGGAAAGAATTCTGAAAGCCGTCGCCGCTCCCAGATATTCGGCGCCGAAAAGAAAGGGGATTATCCGGCCGCCGAGCGTAAATCCCAATAGCGCGATCGGCGCCGCGGCAGTCAGCGCCAGCGCCACTGTTTGTTCCAAAATGCGCCGCGCCGACTCGCGGTTTGAATTTACGGCTCGCGCCAGGGCCGGGAATACGGAAACGGAAAATAGCGCCGGCAAAACATAAAGGAGCTGGATTATCTTTTGCGCCGCCGCGTATAGTCCCACTTCTTTTGCGTTTTTGAGCCAGCCGAGCATTATAATGTCCGTATTGAGCATAATAATTCCCAGAAGCCCTAATAAGCCGAAGGGCCAAGCCGTGCGTATGATCGGACGGATAAGTTCTTTTTTAAAATTATTCAGTAAGTTCCGGATATGGCCGCGGAGAGCGAAAAGTATCGCGGCGAGTCCGAAGCCGCTGCCCGCGGCGTATGCGAGCGCGAGCGCCCGGCCGCCTCCGCCCGCCGAAAGCAGCAGAAGTCCCAGGCCGACAATCGCGGCATTCGTCGCCGCCTGAATTATCGCTTCCACCTCCATGCGTTCTAGCGCGCGGGCAATGGAGGCGCCGAGTTCTCGCAAGGCGTCAAAGGCGAACGCGAATACAAGTATTGGGAGAAGCGCGGTTGCCTCTGGTATTCTGGAAAGTTGCGGGAACAGCAACAGGGATCCGCCCCCCAGTAGCGCAACGAGGGTGATTTTTATAAAAAAAGCGGTGGCGAGATATTCGGTTTTTCTCTCCGGAGCCCGGGCCGCCTCTTTAGTGATTAGCGCTCCGATGCCGATATCCGAGAGTACGGTGAGAAAAGTGGTAATCCCAAGCGCGTAAGAAAACGCGCCCCAAGACGCGGCTCCCAATATGCGGGCGGCATAGATCACGAGCATAGCTCGCAGAAGGCGGCTCACCGCCTGGCCGGAAAAAAGCCAGATCGTGTTTTTGGCTATCGTTTGGCTGGGCGAACGGTTATCTAAAAGAAAGGATTTTATTTTTTCAAACATGATTTATCGCGCTTGGACGAAAATGCGTTTGAGGGTCCGGATCAGGATGGCCGCGTCAAGCCAGAAGGAACGGTGTTTTATGTAGTAGATATCGTATTCAAGTTTGGCATAAGCGTCTTTTGCGGAGGCGCCGTAGCGGTAATTAACCTGCGCCCAGCCGGTAAGCCCTGGTATCGCAAGCAGGCGTAAATCGTAAAACGGTATTGTCTCACGAAGCGATTTGATGAATTCCGGCCGTTCCGGCCGAGGCCCGACGAGCGAAAGCTCTCCCCGAAAAATGTTCCAAATTTGGGGCAGCTCGTCAAGATGCGTCTGCCGCAGAATGCCGCCCAGTCTTGTAACTCTTTTGTCGTTCGGTTTTGCCCACCTAGGCCCTTGTTTTTCGGCGTCTTTATACATGGTTCTGAACTTCCAGAGCGTGAAGAGTTTGCCTCCTTTGCCGACTCTGACCTGCGTGAAGAAAGCCGAGCCCGGCGAATCCATCTTAATCGCCAGCACTATGATTGCGGCGATAGGCAGAAATATAATTCCGATTAATATCGCGAGCAGTTTTTCCAAAGGAAGTTTTACGGCGTCATACAAAGGATGTCGTTCCGCGAGCTGGGCGACTAGATCGGTATTTTCAGATTCTTTAATGGGAATTTTTCCGAATACTGTTTCATAGAGATCCGCGACGTCCATTATCTCCATGTCTGAACCGAAGTCCCGATAAATAGGTCGTGAAGCTTGAGGCGATCTCTTTATGAAATTTTCTATTACTATTATTCCGGTTCTTTCTTCGGCCATGATTTCCCGGAGGCGGGCCAATCCCTTACCGCGCTGGTCGTTTTTTATCCAAGAAACGACTTCGTAGCCGAGCTGCTGATTCTTACTAAGATGATTTTCAAGTTCCGATGCCGCTTCGCCCGAGCCGATAAGAACGATTCTTTTGCTCGCGACGCCGAAAAGGAAAATTTTGTTGATAGTCGTTCTCCAGGCGTAGGCGGCGGATCCGAAGAACGTGAGAAATATGAATAAGTTGGTTTTCGGGGCGATGCCGAAAGCCGGAATAAAATAGAAGAAAGCGATCGCGATCGCGGCGTCTATCGTGAGCGCGAGCATGAATTTTTTTCCGAAAGCGCCGGTGTTTTTAAGCTCGTTAAGGTCATAGAGCCCGATTATATAAAACACCATGAGCCAGAGCGCGAAGATGATGGTGAACGGCCAGATATGTATCCCGATGAGAGTTCCGGTGATTTCGCTGTACCGGACAAGCAGGGCCAAAAAGAGCGCGCCGTAAAGAAGAAAGACATCTCCTCCCAAAAGGGTAATTTGTTTCAATTTGACAGGCATTAGATACGCGTTATTATTGCATTAAAGGTCTTATTAAGTATAACTCATTAATTTCGTAGCGATTCTTCTTTGCATGAATTCTGGAAAAAGCAACGCAATTCTTGCGGCAAGCATTGTGACTGCCGCTTTTATAATCGGAGGCGCGCTAGTTTGGAGTACGGTTGCGGGCGACCGTTCTGATAAGACGGGTCTGGCCGATGTCGGCGGTATAGGCGAGGACGGTGACACGCCTAGTAAGAACCCGGAAATTGACGACGATGTCATCTTTGGGGATGCGGACGCGCCGGTTACCCTGATTGAGTTCGGCGATTATCAGTGCCCGTTTTGCAAGAAAATGTATGACGAGACCGAGAAGCTTTTGAGGGACGAATACGTGAAAGCCGGAAAGCTTAAAATCGTCTACCGCGATTTCCCCTTGGATCAGATACACCCTTACGCTCGCCGGGCCGCCGAAGCGGCCGAGTGCGCGCGCGACGAGGGTAAGTATTGGGCTTATCACGACGCTCTTTTCACGCGTCAGGCAGAGATTCCGGTTTTGGATTTTGTGAAGCTTGCCAAAGACCTTGGGCTGTCGGAGTCGGAATTCGCCTCCTGCGTTTCCAGCGGCAAGTATGCCGCCGAGGTAGAAAACGATCTTCAGGAGGGTCTTGCGGCCGGCGTGACCGGAACTCCGGGTAATTTTATCATAGCAGGCGGATCAGCGCGTTCCTTGCCGGGCGCCGTGCCGTACGCAACGTTCAAGCTTTTCATAGACCAGGCGCTCTCCGAGATTGAAAAATAATTTTTCCGGCACTTGCGTTTATAAACGTCTTATAGTATTATTGAAACTACGTTCTCGTACCGCAGACAAAACCAAGTTCTCTTGATCATTTTGCCTCGGACGGACGAACCGGGTAGTGAAAACTCGATTGACTCGTTTACAGCGAGCAGAAATATAAATATTGAGTTCCTACTACCCGGGAAAGGGCGAATAATAACGTTTCGAAGGCAAGATGGATTTTAATCAAGGGCCTCGGAAGATGTATCAGGGCAACTGGTCTTGTTCAAAGTGCCAGGCTCCGATCACCGAGCTCCCGTTCGAACCAGATCCTTCCCGGCTTGGTCAGCTCCTGTGCAGGGAGTGCCACCGGGAGCGCCGGCAGTCGTTCAGACGGCCGTCGTTCAATCAGTAAGATCTGATTTGACCAACACCCCCTCCAATCAAAAGGAGGGGGTGTTGCATTTTTAATTAACCGAGTATACTTAAATACAGTAGCTTCGCGTTCGATATTTAGAAATGAATTGCAACTACCCGGCGCGGAAGCAAAGGTCATTATAAAAACTATGGCTTATTGGTTTGGAAAAGCGGCGGTTATATTAGGCCTTTGGGTTTTTATATCCCCCTGGGTTTTGGGTTTCGCGAGTTTCGCGCCGGCGCTCTGGTCAAATATCGTAGCTGGAGCCGCGGTGTCGCTCCTCGGGCTTTGGTGGATTTTCGGCCGCGATGACGCGAGCAAACCAAAATAGAAGTCAATAAAATTTTTCATGAAAAGCGTTAAAATTTATACCACCCCAATCTGCGTCTATTGCAAAATGACGAAGGAGTTTTTTGCCAAAAACGGCGTCCAGTATGAGGAGCTTAACGTTGTGGTTGACGACAAAGCGCGCGAAGAAATGATCAAGAAATCCCATCAAATGGGCGTGCCGGTCATTGATATTGACGGAGAAATCTTCGTCGGCTTTGACAGGGCGGGGCTTTCAAAAGCGCTCGGAATTAACTAAGGGATAGGGTTTAGCCACTAGCCAATAGTGTTTTATGATTACAATGATTTTTATTTATCCCATTGGCCATACCCTAATAGCTATTAGCTAATATGTTGTACGATCTGATTATTATCGGCGGCGGTCCGGCCGGGACGGCCGCGGCGGTTTACGCCGCTAGAAAACAGCTTAAAACGCTTTTAATAACCGAATCATTCGGCGGCCAGTCGATTGTTTCGGCCGACATTCAAAACTGGATAGGCGAGCCGCACATTTCAGGTTTTGAACTGGCAAAAAAATTCGAGGATCATGTGCGCGCGCACGAGGGTATCGTTGATATAAAGGCATCTGAGAAAGCGATTTCCGTGAAAACCGCGGTATGCTCAAACGGCAGCCGAGTTTGCGACTTTGAGGTTCAGGCCGACAATGACAACAAATATCAAGGAAAGGCAATTATGCTTGCTTCCGGGGCAAGGCGCAGACGCCTTGGCATTCCGGGAGAGGATCGGTTGGACGGCAAAGGCGTGGCTTTTTGCAGTACCTGCGACGCCCCGATTTTCAAAGACAAGGACGTTGCCGTTGTGGGAGGCGGCAATGCCGGCCTTGAAGCGGTTGTTGATCTTTTTCCCTATGCCAACAAAATTTATCTTTTGGAATTCGCAGATTCTTTAAAAGGCGATCCGGTGACCCAAGGCAGGGTCAGGGGTGAACCGAAGGTTCAAATTATCCTTAACGCCCAGACAAGAGAAGTTTTGGGCGACGCGATGGTTACAGGGTTGAAATATCTGGATCGCAAAACTAACCAGGAAAACGTCTTGAACGTGCAGGGCGTATTCGTGGAAATCGGCTCAGTGCCGAATTCCGAAATGGTCAAGGGCTTGGTTGAACTGGATAAATACGGCCAGGTGATAATCGATTCAAAAAGATCGGAAGAGCGTCGTGTAGGGAAAGA